>JALOKO010000392.1 GCA_025456495.1 Bryobacterales bacterium
CCCGCCGTTGAGGACATTGACCTGCTCACCCAGCGGGAATGGCTCGCCCATCTCTTTCATCAGGGCAAGGCCAGTGTATCCCTCCGTCGGAAGATTGCCGCTTTGCGCGCGCTGTGGAAGTTTCTGCTGCGGGAAGGGGTGGTCACTCAGGACGTCGCCCGTCTACTCACTCTGCCCAAACTGCCCCGGAAACTCCCGGCGGTGCCCTCCACTGAGAGTGTCAACTCGCTGCTCAACCGCGTTTCCGACGGCATTGTTCAGCGCGGGACCCTGACCCGCGATATCGCCATCTTTGAGTTGTTGTATGGCTGTGGACTCCGTGTCTCGGAACTCGTCGGCCTGCGGCTGTCCGATATTCACTGGGCCGATCGCACCCTGTTGGTTCGCGGGAAGGGTCGTAAGGAGCGGTTGGCGCCATGCACGCAGAAGGTGCTGGAGGCCCTTCAACGATGGGTAGACGTTCGACCGCATCTCGTCGGCGTTGACCACGTTTTCCTAAGCATCAAGGAAAAACCACTTACTGATCGAAGCGTGCGCCACATTCTCACCGATTATTCTGAGGCGTTGTCCAGCCTGCAGGGCCTTCACCCGCACACCCTGCGCCATGCCTTCGCTACGCACCTGCTACGCGAGGGAGCCGACCTTCGCTCGATCCAGGAGTTACTGGGGCACGCCCAGCTTTCCACTACACAGAAATACACCCAGGTAAGCCTCACTGACCTGATGGCGGTCTACGACAAGGCCCATCCCCGGGCGCGCGGAAACGTCGACGGCTGACGCTCCCCCTGCGCTAGTTGTCGTCCCCACTCACCTTCAGAACGGCAAGGAAGGCTTCCTGGGGAATCTCCACGCTGCCCACCCGCTTCATGCGCTTCTTGCCTTCCTTCTGCTTTTCCAGCAACTTACGCTTCCGCGAGATGTCGCCTCCATAACACTTGGCAAGCACGTTCTTACGGATGGCTGGAATTGTCTCTCTTGAGATGATCTTGCCGCCGATCGCTGCCTGCAGCGCAACCTCAAACATCTGTCGCGGGATCAGCTTTCGCAGACGTTCCACCAGCGCCTTCCCCCGGTCATACGCGAAATCGCGGTGGACGATGATCGAAAGAGCGTCCACCGGCTCGCCGGCTACCAGGATGTCCAGCTTCACCATCGGCGACGTCCGATGTCCCGCGAAGTGATAGTCCAGCGACGCATACCCGCGCGAACACGACTTCAGCCGATCGTAGAAATCCAGAACGATTTCGTTCAAGGGCATTTCATACACCAGCATCACTCGACCACTACCGATGTAGTCGAACTTCTTCTGGACACCGCGCTTCTCTTGCAGCAAGTTCAGGATCTCACCAACGAAATCCTCGCGAGTGATCACCGTCGCCTCAATCACCGGCTCTTCAATGAAGTCAACTCCGGCCGGATTCGGCAACTTGGTGGGGTTGTCCACCTCGATCAACTCGCCGTTCTTCAAGGTGACGCGATACCGTACGCCGGGCGCAGTGGTGATCAGGTCAATATCGAACTCGCGTTCCAGCCGCTCCTGGACAATTTCCATGTGCAGCAAACCCAGGAATCCACAGCGGAAGCCAAAGCCCAGCGCAACGGAACTCTCCGGCTCAAAGTTCAGCGAACTGTCGTTCAACCGCAGCTTCTCCAGGGCCTCGCGCAACTCCCCGTGCGCGTGGCTCTCTACGGGGTACAGTCCCGCGAACACCATTGCCTTCGATTCCTGAAAGCCCGGGAGCGCTTCCGTGGTCCCACCCTGCTCCCAGGTGATCGTGTCCCCGGTCTGGGCATCCGCGACGTTCTTGATGTTGGCGAAGAGGAAGCCCACCTCACCGGCGCTAAGTTCTTCACAAGGGATGGGTTTTGGAGATTGGTAGCCCAGCCCGTCCACCTCGAAGGTCTTTCCCGCCGCCATCAGCCGAATTCGTTGCCGCAGGCGAATGCGGCCATCCACCACGCGCATCAACACGATCACACCCCGATAGGGATCGAACCAGGAATCGAAGATCAAGGCCCGCAGCGGCGCCTCGGGGTCCCCCTTCGGCGCAGGCACCCGCTCCACGATCGCCTCTAGAATGTTGTCGATGCCCACCCCGGTTTTCGCGCTGGCCAGCACGGCATCGTTGCGATCCAGCCCAATCATCTGCTCAATCTGTTCCAGAATCCGGTCGGGCTCGGCCGCTGGCAGGTCAATCTTGTTCAAAACAGGGATCAACTCGAGGTTGTTTTCCAGCGCCAGGTAGGTGTTGGCGAGTGTCTGCGCCTCCACGCCCTGCGACGCATCCACCACCAGCAGCGCGCCCTCACAGGCCTGCAGGCTCCGTGACACCTCGTAGCTGAAGTCCACGTGTCCCGGAGTGTCAATCAGGTTGAGCTGGTAGAGGTTCCCATCCTTGGCCCGGTAATCCAATCGCACAGAGTGGGCCTTGATGGTGATGCCGCGCTCTCGCTCCAGATCCATGGAGTCAAGCACCTGCTCCATCATCTCGCGATCAGATAGAGCACCCGTCGTTTCCAGCAGCCGGTCAGCGAGCGTGCTCTTGCCGTGGTCAATGTGCGCGATGATAGAGAAGTTACGGATGTAGCGTGGATCCATGGAAATCGTGTGCGGAAGGCCCTTGATTCAGTATCCCATAGCGGCAATTTGCGGCTGCGCTGATCGCACAATCCGCTTCGTGAAACAATTGGCCAGCCCTAGCTCTCCGATGGCTAGGAACCCGCTGCTGACGCAATCCTTCAGGAAGGAATCAAGATCATGCCTCAACGGACGTTTGAAGGGCAGCTTTCCGCAAGTGGGCTCCGTTTCGCCATTGTAGTCAGCAGATTCAATAGTTTAGTGACCGAAAGGCTGCTCGGCGGGGCGCTGGATGCCATCGGCCGCACTGGCGGCAATCCGGACGAAGTCCATGTGGTGCGTGTCCCTGGCAGTTGGGAGCAGCCGCTGGTGGTGAAGGCGCTGGCCAAACGCAACCAATACGACGCCATCATTTGTCTGGGCGCGGTGATCCGCGGAGATACGCCCCACTTCGATTACGTCGCCTCTGAGGCCGCCAAGGGCATCGCGATGGCCGCCCTTGAAGCGGACATTCCCGCCGCCTTTGGGATCCTTACTTGCGATTCCCTTGAACAGGCTCTGGATCGCGCTGGCGCCAAGAGCGGAAACAAGGGCTTTGAGGCTGCAATCACTGCGATTGAAATGGCGGACCTGTTAAGGAAACTTCGCTCGGAGTAATACATGCCCGCCCGATACAAGTCTCGTCAGCGCGCCCTCCAGGTCCTCTTCCAGTGTGACCTGCGCGAACACCCGGCCCAGGACGGCCTGGACGCCTACTACGGTTCGCTTTACCTGGAAGAGGGGGAGGAGGCCATCGGCGTGGACGAGCTGATGGAAGAGCTGGTGCGTGGCACCTTGGACTACCGCCACGAAATCGACCCGCTCATCCAGACCCACTCGGTAAACTGGCGCATCGAGCGGATGCCATTTGTTGACCGCAATATCCTTCGGATGGCGATCTACGAAATGCTCTATCACGGCACGCCGGCTCCGGTAGTAATCGACCAAGGCATCGAACTCGCGCGCCGCTTTTCCGGCGAGACCTCCGTTCCTTTCATCAACGGGGTACTGGATGCCGTACGACGGAGCCAGGCCGACGGACATCGCGCGATTTCAGTCCCCGCGCAGGACGGCTAAGGGCTTCTGGTCCAGGATGCGTGCGCTGGCTAGCCAACCGGCTCCGTTCGCAATGACAACTGTAGAGAGAATGCACACTCCTACCGGGGCCCACGCGATGTCATAGCTCGCTTCAAAGAAGCGGGTGAGCAGCAGGGCGGAAAAGGCCGTCGCCAGCCCCGAACCCATCAGGCCTGCCACCAGCCCAAGCAACGTGAACTCGACGGAGAAGATCATCCCCAGACGCCTCCGCGTGGCGCCCAACGACTTCAGAATCGCTACCTCCCGAATCCGCCGCAGACGGGTGCCCGCCACGCTGGATGACAAGATGATCACCCCAGCGAGGATCGCAAACAGCGAAACAAATTCTACAAATATAGTAACCTGATCCAGTACCTCCTGCACAATCGCCAGCACGTCCGCGACGTTAATCACGGTGATGTTTGGGAATTGCCGAAATGAGGCACGCTGCAGGGTGGGAACCTCTTTCGGCTCCATGCGGACGGCGCCGAAGTAGATGGTAGGCAGCGCCTGAAGCGCACCGGGGGAAAACAGGAAATCGAACCCGCCGTCCATGCGTCCCTCGGCGGTCCGATGAATCGCCAAAACCGTCGCCTCCAACGTTTGTCCAGCCGCCACCCATCGAATCGGCATGCCCAATTCAATCTGCAGTGCTTTCGCCGCCTCTTC
>JALOKO010000393.1 GCA_025456495.1 Bryobacterales bacterium
AAACTTCATGGCGTTATGCAGCAGGTTTTGCAGCACCTGCCGGATGCGGGCCGGGTCTCCCACTAAGGCTCGCGGAACATTCACATCCACTTGCACGGAAAGCTCAGCATGATGCTCTCCCATCTGCTCATACACATTCTGCAGAGAGGTATCGATGACGTCCATCAGGTCAAAGTCGCGGCTTTCAGTTTGAAGCGCTCCGGCTTCCAGGCTGGCGAAGTCCGTGACGTTGCCGATGCTGCTCATCAGGTTGTGGGTGGTCTCGCGAATGGCGTTCACATATTCCACTTGCGCGCTGCTGAGCGAGGTGGTGCGCAGCAGGCGGGAGATCTCCAACACGGCGGTCAAGGGCGTCCGGAAGTCCTGGCGAAAATTCGCAAGCAGGCTGGCGCGCATGTGTCCCGCGCGGGTGAGAGCTTCCTGGGTGGCTACCAGATCCTGTTTGGCTTCATGCACGGTTTGTTCGGCAATGCGCTTGTTGCGACGCATCAGCGTGTACTGGCGGAAAGCCGCCAAGCTGGCCACCAAGGTCACCAGCAGGCTGGAAAACAGTGGCCACTGGCTGAACATGCTGGGAGCAACCGCTGGGGCCAATTCCGCATTCCACGGCTCACCCGCCGCCCACAGCGCCGTGTGTACAGAAGTGTAGTTCGCCGGCAGGGTCCAGGCGCAGTAGGAAGCGGCCGGATGCTTTGCCTCCAGCCGGTAGAGGGCCTGGGCCACTGAGCGCGCGGCGGCGTCAGAAACCTCAGCGCCACGCAGGAACGCATCCAGGGGCAACGCCTCGGTCGTCCCACGCAGCAGGTTCTCATCCAGCGCCTCATCGCCGGTGGCGGTCAGTACGCGATACTGGTCCGGCTTCACATTGCCCGCGCGGACGCCATCCATCAGCGTGGCATGGCTCACCACTGCCGCGTCGATCATCCCCGCATTCAGGGCGTCCAGCACCGTATCGGACTCCGAGGCAAAGCGCAGGTCCGCAAGATCCTTGTCCGGGTCAATGCCCGCACCGCGCAGAAGCCCCAACGGCGCCACCCACCCCGGAAGCGAGTTTGCCCCGCCCGCAATCACGCGCTTGCCGCGCAACGCAGCCAGTCCCTTCAGGTCCGCACGGTCCTTCAACACCAGAATCGATCCCGCCACCGCCGAAACCCGTCCCTCTTTCACTCCAGGAATGGTGGCCGTAGCCAGCACCGATACCGGCGCATCCTTCAGCAATCGCGGCACCTTTACCGGGGGCACAATGGCGAACTCCACCTCACCGCGGCGAAGCGCTTTCGACATTTCCTCCACCGCAATGGGCTGCATTCGGACCGACGCCCCGCGGATCTCCCCGTTCAGGTATTTCGCAAGCGGCACCCAGCGCTCATCCGTCTCCGCATAACCGCCCTCCAGCGGAACAGCGATCCGATACACAGGATCCGAAGCACTGTTTTTCGCCGATGACGGAGGGGCCGCGCCTGCGGCGACGACCAGAGCCAACAGGAGGCTGAAGCGGACCAGAGCGACGACAAGATACCGATTGGCTGACATATTGATGATCCTTGGCGATCAGTAAAGGAAGCCCGCCCGCGCCGTGTCGCGAGATCGGTTCCCCCCGCACGACGGATGCCGCGCATTCCTAAGTCAGTTATGACACAAATCGCGTAAAAGTACCAGAAGTTCAATACGTACTAGGACGATTTTTCTCTTGCGAATGCAGCTTTGCGCGCCTCCTGAAACACGATCACCGGGAAATGCTTTCGTCAATCGACAACGCCACCAGGGCATACACGCGCGATTCGCCGGGAATCGCCGGGCGTACGGGCATCCCAACATAACCAACCCGTGGGGCGTGACGCGGATTCGCTGCTGCGAATCCCATCTCAGGAGCCCGTACCAAAATGAAACTTCACAAACGGAAACTTCAGCAAGACATCACGGCTGCGACGCCCGCCTTCCGCCCAGCCGCGCGTTCCGCACTCATGTTGCGGTTGGCTCCGTCGGCGCCATCCCCATCCGCGCACGGAACGCGCGACCGGCAGCAAAACCCTTAGGCCCCGAATGCGCGTCGAGGATTCTCCCATAGCAGGATCGAGAACCAGTCCTGCACCTGGGGGGCGAACTGTTCGTAGAGGAAGGTATAGCCATTGTACTGGCCGCCCCCGGGTTCACCCGGCCGGTACCATCCGGAGTCATGCGAAATCAGCGTCCGGTGCAGCAGGCCAGCGCGGGCCATGTGTTGGACGCAGCGTTCGTGCCAGCGCAGGCTGCGTGCGTTGATGCCATCAAACTCCACCCAGGCCCCCGCCTTCGCCACCGCGTCATGGATGGCGTGGTCGAGTTCGTTCTGCGCATGCACCCAGATGAAGCGTTCCGCGGGGACGCCTGCCTGCAGGACGATCTCCAGTTCTTCCTGGGCCGCACTGCCGTCGCCCGTATGCGCGGCGATGGGAAGGCCGGTTTCTCGGCTTGTAAGCGCCGCCGCCTGCACCACCTTGCGGTCCCACTCATGCAACGGACCTTTGTTGACGCCCACCTTGATGAAGCGCGGCTTCACGCCATCCACTCCGTCCCGCCACTCGGCCACCCAGCGCCTGGCAAGCTGTTCCGCGGTCTCGGTCTTGGCGAAGGCCGGCAGGAACTTATGGTCGGCCGCAGCGTACAACCCGGTATTGGTCCATAGCTCAATGCCTACCGCATCTTCCAACATGCGCAGCAGGCGCGGGTCGCGGCCAATGTAGTTCGGTGTACACTCCAGCATGCGGCGGCAACCCAGCGCCTTGAGTTCCTCCAGCTTCGGCCGCGCAACGCGGAAGGCGTCCTCCAGATCGTAGCGATCCCGGGTGATGGCATCGGCGCCGATGAAGTCCACCAGCACATGCTCGTGCACCAGAATGCTGGGGCCGCGCGGGTCAGCGGCAGAAAGCGCGGATGGAGCCAGCGATGCGCCCATCGCGGCAAGGAACTGACGGCGCTGCATGCGCCAATGATACCCGAAGCGGGCCCAGGATCCCAGCCCGCGCCTCTTAGCGGCGGGTGTTCCGCAGCAGTTCGCCGAGGCCTTCGTACTGGTCAGTGGCGATGAAGTCCACCTTGGCGTCCACCGCCGCTTGCCAGCGCGTGCGCGCCGCCTCCAGTTGGCCGAAGTTGTAGCCGCTGCCCCACCCGCTTGCCTGCTCCCGAGGATGGCCGTTCAGGGTGTAGAAGCGAATGAGGTAGCCCAACGAGTGCGCATGGTCCACGAGAGCCTTCAGGCGCGCGGCGTCCTCGCTGGTCCACTCTCCGGCCAAGGGGGGTCCGCCCGCTTCCACCACCGCCCAGGGGTTATTCCACCATCGGCGGTAATTGTCCGCTGGCGCTTTTAGCATCTGCTGGGGCGGCGTTTCCACCAGGCGCCGGAACTGCTCCTCCCGCTTCAGCCCACGGGGCATGTAGGCCTCTCCAGGCGCTGACCCGAACACAGAGAAGCGCTCACCCACCGGAATCTCGTCATGAAAGATCGCGCGCTCCGTGGCGTTGGTTTCGGTCATCACCAGGATGGGCCCGTACTCGATGGGCGCAATCTCCAGCGGATCCGCAGTGCGGCGGGCGCTGCTGAGCCAGGCCTTGTAACGCATCAGTGTGGCCAGCACATGCTCCACATGCTCGCGTTCACTGGTCTTGAAATTGAAGTGCAGATAGGCGATGGGCCACTTGCCACGGTCCCCTTCGCGCAAGGCTGCTTCCACGGCGGGGCGCAGCCGTTCAAAGAAGTGGTTATCGATGGTGGGCTCATCTCCGTGCGTCCTGGTCTCGTGGCTCAGCACACTCCACGCCTTGCCCGTCGCGGGATCCTTGTGCCAGGCGATATCCTGTTCAATCGCCAACGGGAAGCCGGTGGAGAGCGCCCGGTCAATGCGATCCAAGTGCTTGCCGTGTTCCGGATAGCAATTGTGAGCATTCAACAGCACACGGGCGCCCGGAGAAAACGCCCCGGCGCCGGATGGCTGCGCGGACACAACGGCCACCAGCGCCAGCCAGCAGGCCAGGAACACCAGAACGCGCTGGCCGCTTGGCGCAGGCAACACAAGGGACATCAAGGGGTTGTTCACAATTCCCAGCATAGCCCGTCGGCTGGCCTCCACCGTATGTCAACCACCAGGCTGTAACCGAAGCGGAAACCGATGCGCCCCACCCGAAGGGTGACCTCTTGGAGGCCCGTCGTGAGCTGGGTTACCCTTGAAGGTTACCGGCCACCCCGCGTTGTTCGCGCCGTCGTCTTCCGCCCAGGCTTCCACGCCCGCGGCGAGACCATGGACGTCATGCGCGGGATCTCCGGATTCCAGCGGACATCATCATGCATAGACCACTCGCACTGTTCCTG
>JALOKO010000027.1 GCA_025456495.1 Bryobacterales bacterium
TATCTGCTCGGTTCGGCGCTCGGACCGCATCCGTATCCGCTCATGGTGCGTGATTTTCAGTCCGTCATCGGTCACGAAGCGCGCCGGCAGTTTGTTGAAGAGACCGGCGAACTTCCGACGGCGCTTGTCGCCTGTGTTGGCGGCGGCTCAAATTCGATCGGACTTTTTCATCCGTTTCTGCATGATGAAAATGTGCGCCTGATCGGCGTTGAAGCCGGCGGAAAAGGGAATTCGCTCGGTGAGCACGCGGCGCGTTTCAACACGGCCGGCGGCGGAAAAATCGGCGTTTTGCAGGGGACGAAGAGTTATCTGCTGCAGGATGACGACGGTCAGATCGCCCTGACGCATTCGGTTTCGGCCGGTCTCGATTACGCGTCGATCGGGCCTGAACATGCTTTTCTTCATTCAATCGCACGCGCCGAATATGTCGCGGCGTCGGACGCCGAAGCACTCGCCGCGTTTCAGTTGCTCTCGCAGACTGAAGGCATCATTCCGGCGCTTGAATCGTCGCACGCGATCGCGTATCTCGAAAAACTTGCGCCAACGATGAAGACGACCGATTCGATCATCTGTAATTTGTCTGGTCGCGGTGACAAGGACGTCAATCAGGTTCAGGAATTGCTCGCGAAATAGTCTGGCAGTTCGTTGAAGAAAACCCGCGTCGGCTTTTTGACGGCGTTATGCGTCAAAACCTCACTATGCCGATTCTTCACCGATTTCTGCTGGTTTTCGCGCTCGTTGTCCTGCCGTGTGTCGCCGCCGGACAAACAGAGAACGACGACGTCATCAAGGTTGAAACCAATCTTGTAACGCTCCCGGTGATCGTTTCAGACCGCGACAACCGCTATATTTCACGGTTGGCACAAATGGATTTTACGCTCCGCATGGACGGCGAACTACAACCAATCGGCTACTTTGCAGCCGACGAAGCGCCGCTCAACGTCGCAATTCTGCTCGACACAAGCCGCAGTACCGAACCGGTTCTCGACAAAATCAAACAGGCCGCGCGCGAATTCATCAAACAATTGAAGCCAGCGGACCGCGCGATACAGGCAGGCCCTGGCCCTGCTGCGCCAGCGCGACGCGGTGTTCGGCTGCGCCTGTTCGCGCAAGGACCTGGCGGCGATCACGAAGCCTACGGCTGACGCCCCGTCTCGTTACCCCGGCACCTGTCGCCAGGGGCTCCCCTTGGCCTACCAAGCGGCTGGAAGAACAGCTCGCAGCGTGCGGTTCCGGGTGGACGACCAACCCATCCACTTCCATGACCGGTTGCGCGGAAACCAGGAAGCCCGCCTGGAATCCACCATCGGGGACTTCGTCATCCTCCGCGCCGACGGTTTGTTTGCCTACCAGCTTGCCGTCGTAGTGGACGACGCAGACCAGGAAATCACCGATGTCGTGCGTGGGGCGGATCTGTTGGACAACACCGCCAGGCAGGTTGCGCTGCAGCGCGCGCTGGGTTGCCCGACACCCCGTTACCTGCATGTGCCAGTAGCGGTGGGGCTGAACGGCAACAAGTTGAGCAAGCAAACAGGCGCCATGGCGCTGCGAAACACACGGGCAGTTGAGGAGTTGGTTGCAGCTCTCCAGTTCCTGGGCCAACACCCTCAGGAGAGTCTTGCGGCAGCTACCCTGCAGCAGGTCTGGGATTGGGCGCAAACACACTGGAGGCCGGAAGCGATCCCTGCGACGGATGCGCTGCCGGCCCCCGCAATCTGCTTCAGCTAAGAGCCGGCGGTCGCTACTTCAGGGCCGCTTCGATGGCCTGGATCAATTCTGGGGCGTTCGGCTTCACACTCGATTCAAACCGGGCCAGCACCTTGCCGTCTTTACCGATGAGGAATTTGGTGAAGTTCCACTTCACGTCGCCAGCGGTCTTGGGGTTGGCCTCCGCCGAAGTGAGGTACTGGTAAAGCGGCGCCTGGTCAGACCCCTTGACGCTCACCTTGGCCAGCATGGGGAAGCTGACGTCGTAGGTGCGCTTGCAGAACTGCGCAATCTCTTCGTTGGTGCCCGGCTCCTGGCCTCCAAAGTTATTGGCCGGAACGCCCAACACCACCAGACCCTTGCCCTTGAAGTCGCGATACAGCGCTTCCAGACCCTCATACTGCGGAGTGTATCCGCAGCGGCTAGCCACGTTCACCACCAGCGTTACTTTACCCTTGTAGGCGGAAAGGGCGGTGGGCTTCCCGTCAAGGCTATTCATTTGGAAGTCGTAGGCGTTGTTGGCGGCAGTAATTGACATGGCGAATGCGCACAGACCCAGCACAAGGGCAAAAAGCTTCATGTACCAGCAGATGCCGTTCGCATCGCGATGATTCAGGAAGGCGCCATGTTGGGGGGTAGGACCAGGAAATGCTTTCCCGCGGCGTTTTCGGTGAGAGGAATCCGGCGCTCAGCCCACTTACACATGGATGCGTGTCTTTCGGCGGAATCCGCTGTTCGCCCCGTTGCTGGCCGTCATGGCCGGGCTGGCGGCGGAGTATGCGCTGCCGGGGGAGCCCATCCACTACGTGGTCTGCCTTGCCTTGGCCCCGCTGGCGCTGTGGGCCTGGCGCGTCTCCCGCGCCGCCGCGCTACCAGCGGCAGGCCCAGCAGCGCTCTCCAGGCGACACTCCATTCTCTGCCTGCTTGGGCTGAGCGCCTGTGCCCTCGGGGCGGGTTGGTGGCTCAGCCTCCACCCGCTGCCGGATACGCCGGACACCAACATCGCTCCGGGCCAACAGGCCATCGTGGAAGGGTGCGTGGTGTCGGCGGTGCGCACGCTACCCGAACAGACGCGCTTCGTGCTGCAGATTCCCAGCGGCGAGCGCATGCAGGTGAGCGTCTATCCGCGTCCGGGCGAATTGCTGCCGCGCCTGGCCTACGGGCGCACTGTCCAAGTACAGGGACGGGTCCGTCTGCCGCGCAACTTCGGCAATCCGGGCAGCTTTGACTACGAACGTTATCTCCGTCGCCAGGGAATCCTCTGGCTGGCATCCGTAACGGGCGCTGCCCATATCCGGTTACAAGACGACCAGTCGCAAGACAAAGCGTGCGCCAATCGCGCCCTTGCCTGGGTGCATGCGGCGCGCAGCGAACTCCTGCAAAGGCTGGCCAATCGCTTTCCGCCGGGTGACTTCGCGGCGGCCTACATTCCAGCCATCCTTTTTGGCGAAGACCAGTTCCTGCCGGAATCGACGCTGGATGCCTTCCGGCGAGCTGGCGTCTACCACACCCTGGTGATCTCAGGCCAGCATGTGGCGATTCTTGCCACATTCAGCCTGCTGGTACTGCAGTTGTTGCCGCTGCCCCGCTGGACGCGATTTCTGCTGACGGCGCTTGCCTGCTGGGCCTACGCCTTGCTTTCCGGCTACGAAACGCCCGCCGTACGCGCCGCCTGTGGCATTACGTTGTACCTTGCGGGGAGCCTGGCCTATCGTCGCGCGCGTCCTGTGAATCTGCTCTCCGCGGTGGCGCTGCTATTTCTGGTGTGGGATCCCGGGTTGCTGTTCGATACGGGATTTCAGCTTTCCTTCGGCGCGGTGCTGGTGATTGCCGGGATTGCGGCTCCGCTGCAGAGGCACTGGTTTGGCCACTGGCCCAAGGTGGCGCGCGACCTGGGCAACGTCGCCAGCGACCTGCGACTTCCACCCGCCGTGGCCCAGGCCCGGGTGGAGTTGCGGCTGCTTGCGGGCACCCTTTCCTTGGCCACCCGATTGCCCGTATCGCTCTGCCAGCGGATGTTGGCCACAGCCACGCTGGTCACCGGCGGAGTGGCCAGTTTGCTGCTGATTTCCGCCGTGGTGCAGTGGGGCCTGAGCCCGCTGCTGATTGAGAGCTTCCATCAGGCGCCGCTGGTGGGTCCATTGGCCAACCTGGCGGTGAGTCCGCTGCTGGGCCTGATGGTGCCGCTCGCGTTCCTTGACCTGGCGCTGCAGCCCCCGTGGCTGCAGCATGCCTTGAGCGGGCTGGCCGAGCTCACCCGGCAGATCACCGGACTTGCCGCTCACGTGAACCCGGACTGGCGCGTACCCAACGCTCCTGGTTGGCTGCTGACGCTGTGCGCCGCATGGATTGTGGCAGGCATCGTGCGGTGCGAGCCCCTGCTGGCCAAGCCGCCCCGCATGCCCCGGCCCGTCCGCATCGTCCATCCGGGCCAAGCCAGCCCGTCCAGGCAACCCCGCATGCTGCGTTGGGTGGGGCGGACGGCAACAGTGGCCGCGGTCCTCACCTGGCTGCTGCTGTTTGTCCATCCCTTTGCCCCACAGTTCACCCGGGGCAGCCTGGAACTCACGATGATCGACGTGGGCCAGGGGGAATCGCTGCTGCTGGTGACTCCCAACGGCCGCACCATTCTGGTGGACGCCGGCGGACTGGGCGGCTTCTCCTCCACCAGTCGCCTGGATACCGGCGAGGATGTGGTGGGACCCTTGCTGTGGAGCCGGGGCATTCGCCGGTTGGACCTGCTGGTGCTAAGCCACTTTGACTTCGACCATGCTGGCGGCGCAATGGCCATCCTGCGCGCGTTCCGCCCCCGCGCCCTTTGGACGCCCGGCCCGGCCGATGGACACCCGTTGGGAGAATCCCTGGTGGCGGAGGCCGCGCGTCTGGGGGTGCCTGTGCTACGGAAGCTTCGAGGAGACCACGAAGCCATCGATGGGGTGGAGTTCCGGGTGCTCCACCCGGGGATGTGGTATCCCACCCGGCAGAACAGCAACCGCGGCTCCATGGTGCTGCACTTGCGTTACGCCGGGGCGACGGCGCTATTGACCGGGGACCTGGAGCGCGGAGGCGAACTGCAACTGGTGGCTGAGCAGTTGCCGCTGCAAGCCCAACTGCTGAAGGTTCCCCATCATGGCAGCCGCACCAGCAGTAGCGCGGTGTTTCTGGATGCGGTACAGCCATCGCTTGCCGTGGTGTCGGTAGGCTACCTGAACCCCTTTCGACACCCGCATGCCAGCGTGGTGGAGCGGTTCCAGAAGCGTGGCGCTGCCCTTTGGCGCACAGACCAGGAGGGCGCCATCACTCTGCGGAGCGATGGTCTTCATTGGCGCCGGGAGTGGCTTGACAGGCTCCGTTAACCTTCCGCGTCCGCGCTTGCCTGGGCCGCGGCTTCAGCGTCCGCTGGCCCGGTGGCCCGGGCAGCCTCAATCAACTCCGCCGCTCTCAGTGCGTCCTCGCGGGGCACCAGCACCTTGCACGGGAAGTTAGGAAGCACCCCGCTATCAGCCAGAAAGGCAGCGATCCCGTTGGCCTCCAGCAGGCTCTTGACGGCCATGCCTTCGTGCTCAGCGTCGTGCTGGTCAGAGTAGAAGGCCACCTGAAAATCAAGCGCGGCGGCAGCGTCCAGTCCCTCGAAGGTCATTTCCTGCTGCTGCAACAGCGCCTGCGCGTCGTAAATGGAGCCTTCCTCTACTTCCACCACGACGCTGCGGACGCCACTGCCCGGCTGATCGTCCACACGCACACGGACTGACCCGATGCCCGCCTCGCGCAGCGTATTCAAAATGCTGCCGGCTTCTTCCTCCGCCTTGGGATGCGCTGATTGGTAGATGGCGATGAATTCCATAGTGCCTGCAGTATATCGGGAAGTGCGGCTGACGCACAGCCGTTCTGGGTAAGCCGTTCTGGGTAAGCCGTTCTGGGCAAGATCTTCCAGGCAGGCCTTTGCCGTTACCGGCTCTGGTTCAGCCAGCGATGCCGGTTGGCTTCCACAAACGCGTCATCCAGCAGGTGCGGATAGGCCCGGGTCACCCGGTCGATCTCCTCCATCTGGCCTGGCGACAGCCCTTCCCGCGGATCCAGACACCAGATGCCCTCCAGCAGACCCTGACGACGGAGGATTTCATGCAAACCCGCAATGCAGCCTTGGAAACCGTTGGCGGCGTCGAACAGCGCGGCATTGGCGTCGGTGATGTCCGCGGCCAAGGCGACGAGTTCCTGAGGGACGGGCTGTCCGTCGCTCACTACTTGCTTCACCAGGCGCAGGTGCTGCACGGCGGTATGGCTCCACACAGCCCAATGCCCCAGCAGACCTCCCCGGAAGCGCAGAGTTTGCTCACCCACACGAAACGGAGTCAGCAGGTCCATCAGGATGTTGTCATCGTTGCCGGTGTAGAGGGCAACTTCGTGGGCGCGGCCGGAATCCGCCACAGCACGCACCACATCGAGAGTCTGATAGCGGTTGAACGGCGCTACCTTGATGGCTACCACGTTGTCGATTTCCGCAAACTGCCGCCAGAAGACATAGGGCAAGTTTCGACCACCCACCGCCGGCTGCAGATAGAAGCCCACCACCGGGATCACTTCCGCCACGGCCCGGGCATGCTCCAGGAGTTGCGCAATGGTGTGTTGCTGCAGGGCGGCAAGGCTCAGCAAGCCTGCATGATAGCCCCAATCGGCCGCGAAACGAGCCTCGCGCAGGGCCTGGGCAGTCTCACCGCAGATGCCGGCAATGCGCAGCACCGGACGGTCAGCCAGGGTGGCGGCGGTCAACTCCAGCAAAGGCTCAAACAGCGCTACCTGGGGATCGCGGATGGCAAACTGAGTGGTATGCACGCCCACCGCGACCCCGCCCACGCCAGCATCCACATAGTAGCGAGTGAGCGCCACCTGACGGCGCACATCCAGCTTTCGCCGGGCATCCAGGGCCAGCGGATGCGCGGGGATCACCAACCCTTCCAACAGCCGTTCGCGAACATCCATCAGAACTTCCCGTCCCTTACCTGAAACTTAGTGGGCTTGGCCCAGGTAACGCCTCCCTGCTTCACCCAGTGCGCCACCCAATCCAGCAACTGGCCCGGGCTGACCGTGGGATAGCCATAGCGTTGGCAGAATCGCGACGCGTTGTTCAGCAACGCTGTGGGTTGGGCTTCGCCACGAAAGATGGGAGCAACGCCCAGGCGCTCGCCCAGCTCCGTCGCCAACCAGCGGACGCTGAGCGTTTCCGGTCCCGTGAGATTCAGGACGAACGGTGGCGTTGAGCAATCCGCCAACGCCCGCAAGCAGGCGGCATTGGCATCGCGCTGCCACAGCACATTCACCGCCGCCATGGAAACATCCACGGCTTCGCCACGGGCGATCTTCGTAGCCAGGTCCACTAGAACGCCGTAGCGCAGGTCGATGGCATAATTCAGGCGCAGCAGCGCCATCGGCGTTCCATTACGCTGGCTGAAGTAGGTGAAGATGCGTTCGCGCGCCAGGGCGCTAGCGCCGTATTCACCCACCGGGGCAAGCGGCATCTCCTCAGTGGGTCCGCCGGATTCCAGGGGACTCAGTGGGTAGACGTTCCCGGTGGAAAAGGCCACGATCCGCGAGGCGGCGAAACGCTCGGCAACCATCCCCGGCAGGTAGGCGTTCATGGCCCAGGTATCGGCGGCGGAAGCGGCGGTACCAAACTTGCGCGCCGCCATATGGACGATATTGGGGATGTCCGGCAGAGCGGCCAGCGCGCCCCGCTTTAGCAGGTCAGCGCGCAGGACCTCGATGCCACCAGCCTGGAAGCGCTCCGCGACACCGTCTTCGCTGAAGCGCGATACGGCGATCACCCGGCGCGGAACACCTGCCAAGTCTGCCGCACGGCGCGCCAGACGCGCAAGCGTCAGCCCCATTTTGCCGCCCGCCCCCAACAACATCAGGTCGCCTTGCAGCGTGGCGGCGGCCTCTACATCGACGGGAAAGGGCAGCGAGAGCGCGTCCTCCAACTGGTCTTCAGTATGGATCCAGGCCGGGTATGGCGGCCCATCCGGATTCGCAGGTTGCATGTCCATCCTTCCGCCGGCAGGCCTTCTCAATTGGGTGCTAGTTGGTGGGCGCCAGGAATCGTTAGTGAGCTGCCGTGCTCGCCTAACGGGTTTCCAGCACAACCACCGTATCGTAGGGATCGCGCTTGCCCGCGGGCAAATGCAGCAACGTCCCGTTCGGCACCTGCTCCAGCTTCACGGCGCTGCCATCCATCAGCAGACGGGCGCTCTTGGCCCGGGCGATCTTAGGCATTGCCAGCACGGCGTCGTCCCAATCCAGCACATGGACGTAGATCTTGTCACCCTTTTCAGTCACTGCACCCCAATTACGAGGGGAGACTTCCTTGCTGCCGCGCGTCCCGTAGATGCTTTCCCCGTTCTTCACCAGCCAGGCGCCCATCTCACGCAACCGCGTGACGAACTCGTCCTGAATTGTCCCGTCCGGCTTCGGCCCCACATTCAGCAGGAAGTTCGCGTCGTGTCCCGCGGCGCGGGCCAGGTAGTGCACCAACTGCCGGGTGCTTTTGAAGCGCTTGTCGCTTTCGTTGTATCCCCAGGCGCCATTGATGGTGTCGCAGCTTTCAAGAGGGATCTCGCCGATCTCCGCTTCCCCACTGAAGCCTGTGGTGTTCTGGCCCGGAAGGTCCTTCTCAAACATCTGGAAGTCCTCACCCGCGAAGGGCTTCAGGTGATGGTTGTTGCCCACCAGCGCCGCGGGCTGCAGTTTGTGAATGAGGTCGTAGGTTTGCCGTAAGCGCCAGTTGGCGCCCTTACGGTCCCAGATGCCGTCAAACCAGATGCCGGCGATAGGGCCGTAGTCGGTCAACAATTCCGTCAGTTGCGCATCCATGAAGTCCAGGTACTTGTCGAAGTTCCCATATGGCGGGCGACCCGAGTGCAACCCCGTGCGGCCCAGCGGAAAATACTCCTTGTTGTACCAGTCCAGGTGCGAGTGGTAGAAAAACAGCTTCATGTCCTGCTTCTGACACTCGTCGGCAAGCTGCTTCAGAATATCTTTGCCGTAGGGCGTGGCATCCACGATGTTCCAACTGTTCTGCTTCGTATTCCACATGGCAAAGCCATCGTGATGCTTGCTGGTGATGGTGATGTAACGCATCCCCGCAGCCTTGGCCAGCGACACCCACTCCGCGGCATTGAACTTGACGGGATTGAACTGGGGCGGCAGTTTTTCGTAGTCGGCGATGCCCATGCGGTCGTTGTTCATCACCCACTCGCCCTTGGCCAACACGCTGTAGACACCCCAGTGGATGAACAGTCCGAACCGGGCATCCTGAAACCACTTACGCGCTTCCAGATTGGCGGCAGTAGGCGTATACGGCTCTTCCGCCCGGGAGGCGAAGGGAGCAACCAGTGTTGCCAGTAGCGCAAAGAACAGAACAACTCGTCGCATTGAAAATCTCCTTGTCCCCCACCATCGTGCCAGTATCCGAAACCAGTGCCAGTATCCGAAACCAGTGCCAGTATCCTGGGTCCTGGTCAGTATCCTAAGTCCTTGTTCACCACGTTCTCCAGCGTCTGGCCGGAACGGAAAAGCTGGTAGTTCTTCAGAAAGAACCGCATGGAATCGTGCAGCCACTCCGGGGTGTTGTCCGCGCAATGAGGCGACAGCAACACATTCTCCAGGCTGTAGAAGGGGCTGCCCGCCGGGAGGGGTTCTTCCTGGAACACGTCCAGGCCCGCGCCCCGAATCCGCTTGGCGGCCAGCATGTCGATGAGAGTTTGCTCATCCACCACCAACCCCCGACCCACGTTGATCAGGACAGCGCTTTCCTTCATCGCCGCCAGTTCCTCACCACCCACCAGGTTGCGCGTTTCGGCAGTGTTGGGGGCGGCGATCACGACGTAGTCGCTCTCGGCGATCACGTCCTTGCGATGGGCAAAACTGACGGTACGCTCCACGTAGGGGTCGCCTTCGCTGCGTTCCGGGTGACGGCGGACGCCAATCACTCGCATTCCCAGCGCCTGGGCGCGGCGTGCGGAGGCTCTTCCGATTTCCCCATACCCGATGATCCCCATCGTCTTGCCTGCAATCTCCTCCACCGTGAAGGGCTGCCACAGGCCAGCGCGCTGCTGCTCCACCATCCTGCGAAGGTCCTTGGCGAAGTACAGACAACAGGTAATGACAAACTCGCCCAGGGATTCCTTGTACACGCCACGGGCATTGGTGAGCGGCGCGGACGACTCCCTGACTTCGGGAATCAGCTTCTTTTCCAGCCCCGCCATCATGGAGTGGATCCACTGCAGTGGTCATCGGTATTCAACACCAGGATGTTGGCCTCGCCGACGAGGTTGGCATAGGCCGCGGGCTCCAGGCCAACCGCGATGCGCACGCTGTCGGGCAACTCATCCAGCAGCACGAGGCTCTTCATGGCCGGATTGCAGAGGAAGACGATGGTATCCATGAGGGTTGGGGCGCGGCGAACGCTCGGCAACCGCAGCGACACCACGACCTGTCAGTGTATCAAGCCTTCAACCGGACGCCACCCACGGAAGAACGAATGAAGAATGAAGTTGCGGCTATGCTGCTTCGCTACTCCAGTTCCAGGCCGGAGGCTTGGAGAGCCCTCCATCCGCCGTCCAGAGAAATCGCCTGCGTATAGCCCATCTTGCCCAGGTTGTCCGCCACCAGCGCGGAACGAAAGCCGCCCCCGCAGTAGAGAACCAGTTTGGTGTCCTTATCGGGGACCACGGCTTCGATATCGCGCTCAATGATGCCCTTCCCCAGGTGCAGAGCGCCTTTTACGTGACCAGCGGCAAACTCGCTCTCCTCGCGCGTATCCACCAACAGATGCGGTGCGCCACTGGCCCGCAGCGCGAGATAAGCCGCGATGTCCACCTCCTGAACGCGCGACTTGGCGTCGTTGACCAGGGCAAGGAAGCCGGGGTGATGTGCCTTCATGCGAGGAACCCTCCGTTCATGGAAATCGATCTAGTCAGCCGTGCGGTGGATGCGGGCGCCCACAGCGGCCAGTTTCTCTTCGATGCGTTCATAGCCGCGGTCGAGGTGATAGACGCGGTCAATCAGCGTTTCGCCGCTCGCCGCCATCGCCGCCAGCAACAGGGAGGCGCTGGCGCGCAGATCACTGGCGATCACTGGCGCGCCGGAAAGCTTGCGTGAGCCCGCCACAATGGCCTGCCGTCCGTCGATGCGGATGCTGGCGCCCATGCGACCCAGCTCCAGGACGTGCATGAAGCGGTTCTCGAAGATGGTCTCCCGGATGATGCTGATGCCATCGGCTTGCGTCATCAGCGCCATGTATTGGGCCTGCAGGTCAGTGGCGAAGCCCGGATACTCCTCCGTGCTCATGTCCTGGGCGCGCAAGGTAGGGGTGGCGGAGACGCGCATCGTGCAGCCGTCCAGTTCTTCCACGTGGACACCCGCCTGCCACAGCTTTTGGGTAAGCGCGCCCAGATGGGAAGGACGGCACTCGCGCAGGATGAGATCGCCTCCGGTAATCGCCGCGGCAATGGCAAAGGTGCCAGCCTCAATGCGGTCCGGGATGATGTCGTGTTCGGCCCCATGCAGCGCCTCTACGCCCCTCACCCGGATGACGCTGGTGCCGGCGCCGTCGATACGCGCTCCCATCTTGGTCAACAGTTCGGCTAGATCAACCACCTCGGGCTCGCGCGCGGCGTTCTCCAGAATCGTGTCGCCTTGGGCCAGGGTGGCTGCCATCATCAGGTCTTCGGTGCCGGTAACAGTGATCTTGTCGAAATAGATGCGTCCGCCGGTGAGTCCACGGGGGGCGCTGGCTTCGATGTAACCGTGCTCCTGGCGAATCTCCGCACCCAGCCGTTCCAGACCCATCAGGTGCAGATCAATGGGACGCGCGCCGATCGCGCAACCGCCCGGCATGGACACCCGCGCGCTGCCGTGCCGCGCCACCAGCGGACCCAGAATCAGGCTGCTGGCGCGCATGGTCTTCACCAGATCGTAGGGTGCCTCCGGGTTCAGCGGCCCCCGGGTGGTGATCTCCAGATGCCCGTTCACAGGACGGACCTCCGCGCCGGTGTATTCCAGCAGTCGCTGCATGGTGAGGATATCCCGAACGCCCGGGATGCGCCCCAACTTGACGGTATCGCTGGTCAACAGACAGGCGGCCAGCGCGGGCAGCGCGGAGTTCTTTGCACCGCTCACCGTGATTTCACCACGCAGAGCCAGTCCGCCCTGCACTACGAGTTTGTCCATGAGTAATCCGTGACTTTCTGGTCTCTAGCCGTGCTGACCACCTGGAGCGCCTGCATCCACCGCGCCGTCATCGACGGGAGGGATCTCCGCTTGGGCATCCACGGTGCGCCGCAAGTTGCCGCCCATCGCTGCCAGTAGATGTCGCGCCTCGTCCGCGCTCACCCGCAGCAGTTGCATGGCGATGGCCACCTTCACCTCGCCACCCGCCGCGGCCAGTGCCTGGCGGGCCTCTTCGCCCGAGATGTCAAGCGCTTGCTCTACAATGCGAACCGCCCTGTGCCGCAGCTTTTCGTTGGTCTGCTGCACGTTCACCATCAGGTTGCCATAGACGTGGCCCAACTTCACCATGGCCCCGGTACTCAGCATGTTCAGCACCAGCTTGGTGGCGGTGCCCGCCTTCATCCGGGTGGAGCCCGTAATCACTTCCGGCCCGCACAGCACCTCGATGGCCACGTCGGCGTGGGCCGAGATCGCCGCACCCTGCGTGCAACTCAGGGCAACGGTTGCCGCGCCCACCGCGCGGGCTTGGTCCAACGCCCCAATCACGTAGGGAGTGCGCCCGCTGGCGGCAATGCCCACCAGGACGTCGCCGGCCTGACATCCGTATGCAAGCAGGTCCGCCGCACCCTGTTCGGGCGAATCCTCCGCGCCTTCCACTGAGCGGCGCAAGGCCCCATCGCCGCCGGCCAGAAAGCCGATGACCAGTCCCGGCGGCACGTTGTAGGTGGGTGGGCACTCGCTGGCGTCCAGCACTCCCAGCCTCCCGCTTGTGCCGGCGCCGGTGTAAAACAGGCGCCCCCCGTTGGTGAGGCGCGCCGCAATCAGATCCAGGGCTTCCGCGATGGAGGGCAAGGCAACTTCCACCGCTGCCGCCACCCCGGCATCCTCGCGATTGATGACGCGCAGCATTTCCAGCGTCGACAACCGATCGATGGTGGTGGTGGTGGCGTTGCGCTGCTCAGTGAGCAAACGGTCAAGGGCGATGGGCGACGACATGGCTCGCCATCTATTGTCTCGCAGTTGCGGCCGGGTAGCTGGGCGGCGCTGCGCCTCGGGCTCAACGCCGGACGCTGGCGGCCGTCGCGCGCTTGGCAAGTGGTGAATTTGTTGCAGCTTAATTTCTTGTGGCTCAATTGGTTGTTGGGCAATTTGTTGTCGGGCATGAGCGCTCACTGGTGGCGGTGATACAATCTGAGTTTCCAATGGCGGCGTACGCGATGGTAAAAACAGAAAACGAGCTGCGCGAAGATATTGTCAAAGTAGGCCGTCTGGTCTTTGAGAAGGGCTGGGTTGCAGCCAATGACGGCAACATCAGTGTGCGCCTGGACGATGAGCGCATCCTGTGTACCCCCACCGCCACCAGTAAGGGCATGCTGCACGCGGATGACCTCATCATCGTGGACATGCAGGGCAACAAAATCCAGGGACGCAAGGCGCGCACCTCTGAAATCATGATGCACCTGACGGTGTACCAGATCCGGCCGGACATCAAGAGTGTGGTGCATGCGCATCCCCCGGTGGCCACCGGATATGCCACTGCCGGTCGCAGCCTCAATCTGGCCCTGCTCCCTGAGGTGGTCATCACCATGGGATGTGTGCCGCTGGTGGATTACGGCCTTCCGGGCACCCCCGCGCTCACTGACCCGATGCTCCCCTTGATCCCCAAATACGATGCGCTCTTAATGGCCAACCATGGCGCCGTGTGTTACGGGGCCGATGTCTTCCAGGCCTATTTCCGCATGGAAACCGTGGAGCACTTTGCCCGCATCGCCCTGGTGGCCGAACTGTTGGGCGGAGCCAAGGCCCTGCCACAGGTGGAAGTGGATAAGCTGCTGGATTCGCGCGAGCGTTATGGCGTTAAGACCCAGATTCGGGCGGAGGCGGGTTGCCCGGTATCCATGGAAGACCTGATGCGCCATCAGACCCCCGCGGCCAACACGAAGCCCGCCGGATCTGACAAAATCGAAGTGACCCGCGAGGAGTTGATCGCGTTGGTGGAAGAAGCCATCCGCGCGCGAGGTCTGGCCTAGAGCCAAAGGTTTGAGAACGGGCGGTCGCCCGGGCAGTGAGGGAGGATAGATTTCCATGGGCGAAGCACTCGGAATGGTGGAAACCAAGGGGTTGGTGCCGCTGATTGAGGCGGCCGACGCGATGGTGAAGGCTGCCAACGTCCAGTTGGTGGGCTGGGAAAAGGTGGGCGGTGGTCTGGTGACCGTCCTGGTTCGTGGCGACGTGGCCGCCGTGCGCGCGGCTACCGATGCGGGAGCCGCGGCTGCGCGCCGTGTTGGCGAACTGCTTAGCGTTCACGTGATTGCGCGTCCTCACCAGAGCCTGGAAGACATTCTGCCCATCGGCAAGTCCACCAATACCCGTCTGTAGGGCAGGTATGCGGGGCTACGGCCCCGTTGACGCCTTACCACCAGTGGACACCTGAGGGACCACTGGACAACTGAAGGACCGATATTCGTTTGACGGGAACGGCATGATTCTGGCGAGAGTGGTGGGCACGGTAGTGGCGACGCGCAAAGATCCTCGTCTGGAGGGGCGCAGCCTGATGGTGTTGCAGCCGGTTGACCCGGATGACCGTCCCACCGGGGCCTACGTGGTGGCCATCGATACGGTAAGCGCGGGCGTTGGTGAACGCGTGATTGCTGTCTCCGGCAGTTCCGCCCGCATGGCTGAGGGTTGCGCGAACTTGCCTACGGATTGCTCAATCGTTGGGATCGTGGATGAGTTCTCCGTGGTCCGACTCCCCCCTCCGCCAGCGGCAAAGTGAGGATCCATCCTTGAACCTGGGCCGCGTCATTGGCAACCTGCATTCCACCGTCAAGAACGAAGGGCTGCGCGGGCAGCGCTTCCTGCTGGTGCAACCGGTAAACGCGCTGCAGGAGCCGAAAGGAAACCCGCTGGTTTGCCTGGACTGGGCCGGTGCCCGGAACGGGGACCTCATCTGGTGGTGCCGCGGCCGCGAGGCGAGTTTCCCCTTACTTCCCCAAGTAGCGCCTACGGACGCCACCATCGTCGCCATCGTGGATCAATTGGACCTGATGAAGGGCGCGGCTGAGCCCAAGGTGGGCCTATGCTAATTGGGCGCGTCATCGGCGAGGCCATTGCCAGCCATAAGCACGAAAGCTACGAGGGGCTTGCGGTGTTGCTGGTGCAGCCCTTGGAACTGGATGGTTCCGCGCGTGGTGTTCCTTTGGTGGCTGTGGATGCCGTGGGCGCAGGTGCGGGGCAACTGGTGCTGGTGGCCCCGGAAGGCTACTGCGCGATGACGGCGGTGAACCGGATGCAAACCCCGATTGATACCGCCATCCTAGGGATTGTGGATCACGTCGACCTGCGGCTTGACCTGCTTGCGAAATAGACTTCGGCTGCGGCGGCGGGTTAGCAGATATCCGGCGAATGTGGCGCCTAGCAGGAACTTCACAACCTCCATCGTGGAGTAAGCCTGGTGATAGCGCCAGAAGACCTTGCCCTCCTCGGTTTCTCGCGCGTTGGGAACAAAGTCCATCAACGCGCCCAGCCGATTGATTTCCGGGCTCAACAGCCAGTGCTCAGCGGCCGCCATCAAGAGCATCACCACGGGTATCGCCAGGATGTACAGCTTCTGGGATCCACGCAGCGACACCAGCACCAGCAATGCGCCAAGAACCAACTGCACACGTTCCCAGGCCGAAAAGAAGAACCGGTTCAGTTCCGACACCTGGTAGCGCAGCAGAAGGCGCGCCTCGTCGTGACCCAAGACATCAATGCGCTGGGTGGCAGCGGAAGTTGGCATATCCAGTAAGCGCTCAACGCCACGGAAGTTCTGGGTGGCCACAAAGAACATGCACACACTGCCCAGCAGCCAGGCGCCAACCAGAAACGCAGCCAATCGTCGATGATGCATGGTTATTCGCAGTGTAGCGTAGCGCCTTCGCAAACCGGGCTTTCGCGGCATTTTTGCCGCAGCCGTCGAAGCTGCGGCGGCCCGGTGGTAATGTGCGCGCCTGGGTCCCCGGGGGGCGAACGCCCTTGTCCCTCTATAATCAAATTCATGGCAACGTGTGCTGGGCGATGGGCAGAGACTCGTGAACTCGCCGTCTTTTCTGGAGTCCTGCATCCGCAATCGCCTTTCATGATGCGTGGCAGGAGACTCATCACATGGTAAGGGCACTATAGACCCTCGGCTGGATGATGTATCGCCGGGGCAGGCTGGCAAGGCATTCGCTATTGAGCCGGAATCCTCTCGCTTCGGCGCAGAACCGTCTCACATTCCACCAGGAGTGGCGTTCGGTGTCTGGTCTCTTGCGTGCGAAACGCTTTGTACCCAGGCAACTGGAAAAGCAAGCCGATTGCGAGCATTGGCAGACCGTTCTTGGTGATCTCTGGACACCACCCGGTGTTAACGACCACTATCTGGGCATGCTGGGAAATGAAGTCTTTAGCGGAGTATATACCGCTGGGGATACAAGTCTTCTGAAGCCAGGCGCGATTGTAATTGACGGTGGAGCGAATATCGGAGCCTTTTCCAGATATGCCCTGCAAAGCGGCGCGGCCTACGTGGTGGCTGTGGAACCCTCTCCGGGCACTGCGTCATGCCTTCGTAAGAATCTGGCAGAGGGAATCAGCAGTTCCCGCGCGACTGTCATCGAAAAAGGCCTTTGGAACGAACCGGGTGAACTTTCCTTCAGTTCAGACTGTGCCAGCAATCCAGGCGCGCATCACGTTTCCGAGACGGCATCCACCGGCTCCACCATCCAGGTCACCACAATCGACATGTTGGTGGAGGAGCTCAAATTGGAAAGAGTCGATTTCATCAAGATGGATATCGAAGGGGCAGAACTGCGGGCGCTGGATGGCGGAGCCAAGGTGATTCAGCGCTACCGGCCGGTATGCGCCATCGCCACCGAACATACCGAAGATCTTTTTCTAAATACGAAAAGAGTCATTGAGTGGTTCAGCTCGTTGAATTTAAACTATCGGTTTGTGTGCTCGGAACTACACCCGTATCTTTCGGCGAGTAGTGGAAAAGTGCTCTGCCCCTATACGGTGGTGCTCACTCCCAATCCTTGATGGTGGGCGTGAGCAAGCCATATCCATTGTGGCTTCGATCGGTTCCAGAAGCATGCCGCGCGATGGGATTGGGCGTATTCAGGCGCCAGTTGCAGAGCCCAAAGTCTTGTCCGCGCCGCTTCGTTGCGTGGGCAACCTGACGGGAAGACCCTTCTCGCGCTTCCCGGTCTTGCGCTGGGACGGGCGGTGGCCAGGACTTACGATGCCAGCGCCAGGCTCTTCAGCTTCGCGGTGAGGGTGGTGCGCTTCAGGCGCAGAAGCTCCGCGGCCATGCGCTTATTGCCTTGCGTGCGTTCCAGCGCCTGCCGCAGCAGGGCGCGTTCCAAAGCGCTGACGGTGGCCTCGAAGTCGAGGCCGTCTTCCGGCAGACTGGGCCCGGTGGCGCTTGTGTCGTCGTGAGCCGACTGCGCTCCGCGGCGGGGCAGCCGAAAATCGCCGGGCAGCAACACCTGACGGTCTCCGCTCAACACCACCGCCATCTCCACGGTGTTCTCCAATTGACGGACGTTGCCCGGCCAATCGTAAGTGCAGAGGTGGTGCATGGCCTCCTGCAGGATTTTCTTTGGCTCAATGTCCTCCAGGCGGCAGACCTTTTCGATGAAGGTCTGGGTCAGCAGTGGAATGTCACTGACACGCTCCCGCAAAGGGGGCAGGGTGACCGGGACGACGTTGAGACGGTAGTAGAGGTCTTCACGGAATTTTCCGGCGGCTACCTTTTGCTGGAGGTCGACGTTGGTAGCGGCCAGGACACGGACGTCCACGGGGATGGTTTCAGAGGATCCGATGCGTTGGATTTCGCGCTCCTGCAGCACGCGCAATAGCTTCGCCTGCAGGTCCAGGGGCATATCACCGATCTCGTCCAGGAAGATCGTGCCTTGATTGGCCTCCTCGAAACGTCCCATGCGCTGGGCGACCGCGCCCGTAAAAGCGCCCTTGGTGTGTCCGAATAGCTCCGCCTCCAGCAGCGTATCTGGCAACGCAGTGCAGTTGACGGCCACCATCGGTTTGTTGGCGCGGGGTCCGGCCGCGTGGATGGCGCGCGCCACCATCTCTTTTCCCGTGCCGGTCTCGCCGCTAATCAGCACCGTGCATCGCCGCTGCCCCACCAACTCCACCATGTGCAACACGCCAAACATCGCCCGGCTGGAGCCCACCAATCCCGCGCGCCACTTTGGGACGCCAACACGACCGGCGCCGCGAACCAGCCGTTCACTCTCCGCATCCTGAATTGCCAGTTGGAGTTCGGCCACAATGGCGGCGGTAGTGCAGTCTCCAGGCAGCACGCGCCGGATACCCGCCTCGGCTAGAGTCAACGCCGTTCGCAATTGTGTGGTGACCGGATCACCACCTTCCTCTGCCACCAGACCGCCAGGGGAAAGCTGCACCACCAGAGGCGTCCCGCCGGTTCGCAACAAGGTCTCATAGGCGGCCAGCAGGGCTTGTGCCTGCCATCCACCTGAGGCGAAGACCACGGACACCGCGTCCCCCGTCACCAGCCCCTCCAGGTCGCCCACCGCACTGGCGAAGCGAAACTCCGCTTGCGGAAACGCAGCCAGCAGGGTGCGGTCCTCCGGGGAGGGGATTCCTGTCTTGAGCCAAACAATGGTCATGGTGCTTTTCGTAACCCGGAACGGAAGCTCCCGCTCAGGATTCCTAAGCAGGAGCCTTGTGTCCGTTGATGTAGGCGTACCCTGCCGACGCTGTTTCTATCGGAGTTCCTGGGCATGGCTGTACCCACCCGGCCCCAGGAAAATCTACTGTGTCCGCTACTAAGGGGTTTGCACCAGGGGCCTTCGGGCAAGGGGCCAGGCAGCCATTACTCCACATCACGGCCTGACAACCAGCGGCAGCAAAGGGCGACCGGAAAGAATCTATACTGAAAGGCAATGAGGAACCCTTTTTTCTTTCGCATCCTGGGGAGCATGGCCGCCACGTGCGTGCTGACGGTCGCCTTGGGCCTGGTGTCGTGCGCCGGGTTGAAGCAGGAAGCCAGTGGCGGGGCGGCGCCGTCCCAGCCGAAGGCGTTGACCCCCGAGGAGGTAAGCGCTTACCTGGAAAACCCTGAGAAGCTATACTTCCTCGACGTCCGGGAGGCCGAAGAAATTCGGGAGCTGGGCGCCATTGCGGGCTATGTGAACATCCCTATCGGGCAGTTGGAAGCGCGGTTGGGTGAGATTCCCAAGGACAAGCTCATCATCACCGCTTGAAACCGCGGTGGACGTGCCGCGCGTGCCGCGGCCACACTGCAGAATGCCGGCTTCCAGGTGTTGGGGAGTTGCGGCGTTGCGGATTACAAGGAAAAGGGTGGCAAAGTGGTGTTCCCCAGCGGCGTGGCGGAATAACGCAGCAACGCCTTGTTCCGGCGGCCGCCCCGTTTGGTCACCTACCTTGCCGATACGCTGGGGCAACCGGCAAAAGCCATCCTGGGGAAACCGGTGAGCCTGATTGGTCGCATCTCGATTGCCTTCCGGCGCCGTCGCATGCGCTGGTTCTGTCGTGCGCTGGAGATTGGCCCACACACACGGATACTGGATGTGGGCGGTTCCCCGGACACCTGGCGCGATCTTCCCGTTCGACCCCAGGTAACCCTGGCCAATATCCCCATGTCCATCGGAGAGGCCGAAAACGACCTTCCCTGGATAGCCGCCGATGGTTGCGCCCTTCCCTTCCGGGACCGCAGCTTCGACCTTGTGTTCAGCAATTCCGTGATTGAGCACGTCGGCGCGGGCGAACGCCAGCTGGCCTTCGCCCGCGAGACCATGCGCGTCGGGAGGCGCTACTACCTGCAGACCCCCAACCGTCGCTTTCCCGTGGAGCAGCATCTCTTCATGCCCTTCCTCCACTGGCTGCCCCGCCACTGGCAGCGCGCCATCATCCACCGCTTCACGGTGTGGGAATGGCTGGCCAAGCCTAGGCCCGACCAGCGCGTCTTCTACCTGCGGCACTACCTGGAAGAAGTCCGCCTGCTGGATGCAGCCGACCTCACGCGCATGTTCCCTGGCGCGCGCCTCACCCGTGAACGCTGGCTTTGGCTGACGAAGTCTCTGATCGTCACCGGGGCGGCCCCGCAAAGCAACACCCCACCCCCGATCAATCCCTAACGGATGGGCGAAAACGGCAGCCCGGTATACGTGGAGTTGCTGATGCTGGAAACCACCTCGCCATCACTCAGCCCCGGCGTGCGCTTCAGCTTGTCCCATTCCGGGCTGGAGACAAAGTCCCGCCAGGCCTTGGCGCGGGCGTTCGCATCCGGGTAGGCCACCATGTAGGTGAGGTTCGGGATGCGGCTTCCCACCAGCGCCTCACCGAAAAACACCGGCTGCAGCCCGTACTTGCGGAAGATGGCGATTTCGCCGCCTTCCTCGAACATCCCGATTTTCTTGGCCAGGGACACGGGGTCGTCGGATTCATACATCCGCAACTCAAACAGGCGCGGCTTCTCGCCCGTGTTCACCTCCACCTTCGGCATCGAAGCGAAGGCGCGAAACAAGGACGATTCCACCCTCTCGTACACATGCCCCTTGCCGTGTACGGCGCTAAGCGCCGCCTGGAATGCCTTATCTACCTGCAACTTGTCCTGCACCTCCACCATGGCCGCCGCGCTGGGGTAGCTCAGCAGGCACAGCACGTGCGGCTTGTCCGGGCCAATGTCGTTGTTGAAAAAGCCCATGCTTTCCACGCCCGCCCGCTGCAAGGCGGGGGCGTAGGACTTCTCAAGAAACGAAACGTATTGGTTCCGATGGTTCTCCGGCGTATTGCGAAACGAAATCTTGCGCAGCTCCATCAGTGAGCGCGAAGGCTTGGGTCCCTGTGCGAAAGTCTGGGGCGTGCCGAGGGCGGTGACGCCTGCTGCGGCCAGAAGATGTCTGCGAGTCATGATGGCCCCAATGTATCGCAACCGCAGACGCAATGGTGATGGCGATTTTTCGCACGCGGATCGCCGATCTTCGCTACAATGGAAGATTCGGGCTGTAGCGCAGCCTGGTAGCGCGCTTGCTTGGGGTGCAAGAGGTCGTGGGTTCGAATCCCGCCAGCCCGACCATTCCCCGCCCTTTCCGTCCCGTCCCCTTTTTGAGTAATGTTTGCATCGGTTGCGCGGCTCCCGGCAACCGGGAATGCCCATCCCTCTTGTCCGAAACACGGCGCTGCGCGAAGATGGAACTCGCTGATGCGCCTCTTTCCCAAACGCAAACGCTTCCGCCGGCTGTTGGCCCACATCCGCGGGCTGGTGCAAGGTGTCCAACCTTGGGCGAGCTTGCTGTTGGCGGGCGCCCTGACCATGCAGACGGCCGGACAAGAGCGGCTCCGCGTTCCCGATGAGCCCACCCTCACCCAGTCGATGTCCGCCCCTGACTCACTGTCCGCCCCTGGCTCACTGTCCGCCCCTGGCCCACTGTCCGCCCCTGACTGGCGTCGGGAAGATGGCCGCTGGCGGACGCTGTTTGATGGGGGGAACCTGGATGACTGGCGATTCCTCCACCAGCAACCGGTGGACGGGCGATTCTGGACCGTTGAGGACGGCCTGTTGCGCACCCTGCCCGGCGGGCAGTGGGGAGCCGACCTCCTGACGCGGCAGGCCTTCGACAATTTCGTGTTCTGCGCGGAGTGGAAGGTGGCCCCGCGCGGAAACTCCGGCATCCTGTACAACGTACGCGAAGACCAGTGGCGCGGTCAGGATGTCCTCCCCGGGCGGCTGCAACGCGCCTGGCTGAGCATGGCGGGCGCTACCTTGCTCACCCTGGTGGTGGTGTTTATCCGGCGGGGACCCCTACGGCACGACATGCTGCGCGCGCTGGCCCTGGGCCTGTACCTGGCGTGGCTTGCCCACAGTCTGCAGCCGTTTGAGCGGCTGCTCGCCTATGCCCACTACATGCGGAACTGGAAGGCGGCGGCGCTTGAATTCCAGATCTATGACGACGATGGCCATCGTGGACCGGTGCTGCAGCCCAGTCATGGCAATGGCGCGCTGTATGACATCTTTCCACCCACCTCAAGGGAGAGTAAGCGCGCCGGGGAGTGGAGCGAGGCCTGCCTGGTGGTGCGTGATCGGGATGTGGAGCACTGGCTGAACGGAGTCCGCGTGCTGCATTATCGGTTGGAGTCGCCTGCGCTGGAAGCCGCAGTGGCGCGCAGCCGCTACCGAAGCATTGCGGGCATCACACGCAAACAGCCCATGCGCGTCGCGCTTCAGAATCACGACGGCCAGTCCACCTGGTTCCGGCGGATTCGCGTGCGACTGCTGGGGGATCCGGCTTCTGGCCTGCCAGCACCCTGAATAGGGCAGCGCTATGCCGCCGCAAGAGCGATCAACCGGTCCTCGAACGAACAGTCGAGGTTGGTCTGGCGAAGGCCGGATTGCTGGTACCACTCGAAGGTTTGCCGCAACCCATCCTGGAAGGGGGTAGGCTCGAAGTGCAGCTGTTCCACCGCTTTGCCGATGCTCATCGTGATGGGTGGAATATCAAAGTAGACCCCGAAATACAGCGGGTCAGCCATGAAGTTGCCGCCTTCCCGTTCAATGATCTCCCGCGGCACATGGGCCACTTTGGCCGGAACTCCCGCGGCTGCCGCCAGCGCGTGGACTAACTCCAATTGCGTCACCGGGCGGGTGTTGCCCACATTGAAGGCCTCGCCGACGGAGGAGGGCTCCTCCACCACCCGCAGACAGCAGGTCACCAGGTCCTGCACATGCACGAAGTGCATCAGGCGGCTGCCGTCACCCGGGACCACGATGGGGCGACCCAACAGCAGACGGTCCCAAAAAAACGCTTCGCGATAGAAGGGATTACGCGGCCCATAGATGAACGGGGGCCGCAGTGTCACCACGGGCAACCCTCGTTGTTGATGCAGCTTGAAAAGTGCGCGCTCACTCTGCGCTTTGTTGCGGCAGTAGAGGTCTGGACAGTCGTCGCCGGCCAGGGGGTTGGTTTCTGTATGGTCCAGTCCGGTGAAATAGGCTGCAACGCTGGACATGAACACATAGCGCTGCAGGCGTTCGGGACCGGCGGCCAGGGCCGAGGCGCGCACCTGCTCAGCGGTGGTGCCACGCTCCCAGTCATACACGTTGTCGAACACCACATCGAAGCGCTGTTCGGCAAGCGCCGCCTTCATCGACTCGGCGTCGTTGCGGTCAGCCTGGAGGTTCTGGATTCGCGGGTCCAGGGAGTGCGTATCGCGACGGTGCAGGATGGTAACTTCATGCCCTTGCTCAAGCAGTTGGGCGCTGAGGCGTTCCCCGATGAAGAGGTTGCCGCCGATGATGAGAACTTTCATGATGCTGGGGTACGAAAAGGGATGGGCGCTTCCGCGACCATCCCTCTATTGTAGGGCTAATCGTAGTACTCCAACCCAAGGTGGGTGATGAGATCCTCACCCCGCATCCAGCGCAAGGTATTCTTCAGCTTCATGAGTTGGATGAAGATGTCGTGTTCGGGATAGAGCCCTGGGGCGGTCATCGGTCCCTTGAAGTAGAATGACAGCCACTCCTGAATGCCACGCATCCCGGCACGCTGCGCGAGGTCAGTGAACAGAACCAGGTCCAGCACCAGTGGCGCCGCCAGAATGGAATCCCGGCATAGGAAGTTCACCTTGATCTGCATCGGATAGTTCAGCCAGCCGAAGATGTCAATGTTGTCCCAGCCCTCCTTGGCGTCGCCACGCGGAGGGTAGTAGTTGATGCGCACCACGTGGTAGAGATCCTTGTAGAGATCAGGGTAAAGGTGCGGCTGGAAAATCGAGTCCAGCACCGACAGCTTGGTCTCTTCCTTGGTCTTGAAACTCCCAGGGTCATGCAGCACCTCGCCGTCGCGATTGCCCAGAATGTTGGTGGAAAACCAGCCCGATACCCCCAGCATGCGGGATTTCAGTCCGGGCGCCAGGAGGGTCTTCATGAAGGTCTGGCCGGTCTTGAAATCCTTGCCCGCGATTGGGATGTTGTTCTGGCGCGCAAAGCCGGAAAGCGCCGGGACATCCACGGTCAGGTTGGGCGCGCCGTTGATGAAGGGGACGCCCAGCTTTAGCGCCGCATAGGCGTAGACCTGACTGGGGGCAATGGCCGGATCGTTCTGACGTAGTCCCTCCTCAAACGCGTTAATCGATTCATGAACCGGCGAAACGCTGTGGAAGACCTCGGTGGAGCCGCACCAGATCATCACCAGCCGCGCGCACTGGTTGCGGCTCTTGAAGTTCTGGATGTCCTCCATCAGCAGTTCAGCCTTATCCATCAGGGTGGGGGCCTGCTTGACGTTCGGTCCGTCAATCAGCTTGACGTAGTTCTTGTCGAACACCGCCTTCATCGGCTGGATGGCGCCCAGTTCGTCCTGAATGGGGGAAAGGGTTTGTGGGCTTAGCACGTCAGCCTTGACGGCGGCCTCATACATATTTTCGGGAAAGATATCCCATCCTCCGAATACCAGGTCGTCCAAACCGCTTAGCGGGACAAAGTCCTTGATCATCGGGCTCTGGTTATCGGTACGTTTTCCAAGGCGGATGGTGCCCATTTGGGTGAGTGATCCAATGGGGTTGCCCAATCCGCGACGGATGGCCATGACGCCGGAGATGAACGTGGTAGTCACCGCGCCCATGCCGGGAATCAGTACGCCCAGACGGCCTTCCGCCGGGGCTACATTCGGGGTTTGATTGCTGTTCAAAGAGCACTCTCCAATGCCCGCGTCACCGGGACATTCGGGGTCCTGGGGGGGCCAATTTGCTATGCTAGCACTGTCATGACGGAGCATGCCCCGGGCCTAGGCCTACCTGCAGCGGATGCCGGTCCTGGATTGGGGGCGCTGTCCGCGCTGATTGCCGATGACGAGGAATTGGCTCGCGATGAGCTGTCGTTCCTCCTGCGGGAGTTCCGCGACATCGAGATCTGCGGCTTTGCCTCCAACGGGATCGAAGCGGTGGATGCGGTTGAAGATCTGGAGCCCGACATCGTCTTTCTGGACGTCCAGATGCCCGGTTTGGATGGGCTTGGCGTCATTCGTCGTCTGCGCGAGGCTGGCATTCCGCTTCCTCACTTTGTGCTTTCCACCGCCTACGACCAATACGCCGTGGAGGCCTTTCGCGAAGAGGCCTTTGACTATCTGCTGAAGCCAATCGAGAAGGAACGTCTGGCGGTCACGCTGGATCGGGCGCGGAAGCACCTTGCCGAGCGTGTCCGGCTGCAGGGGCCGCCCCCCACGGACGATCCCCCCCGCGCGGGCAGTCATCCGCGACCGAAGATCCTGGTGAAGGCCAACAGTCGCAACCTGATCGTTGACCCCAGCGAGATCATCTTCGCCACCATTGACGACGGATTGATTACCCTGGTGTGTACTCAAGTGGCCGGACTCTCCAACTACCGCACCATTGAGGAACTACAGCAGGCGCTCGACCCGGATGTGTTCTGGCGCGTCCATCGCAGCTATCTGGTGAACATCAACCGCATCCG
>JALOKO010000394.1 GCA_025456495.1 Bryobacterales bacterium
GAGCTGAACCTGCGCACCTACGTCACCTGCGAGGGGAAGCCCGGCGTGTACTTCTTCAGCCTGGATGCGGCAAGCTGGCTGGGCGTACGGCTGGCCCGAAGTGGGTTTCACCTTCCTTATTTCGATGCGCGCATTGAGAGCCGTGAAGTGGCTGGCGGCATTCAGTACCGCAGCATCCGCACGCATCGCGGCTGTGCGCCTGCGGCCTTCCGCGCCCACTATCAGCCCACCCATCCCGCCTTCCTGAGTCGCGCGGGCAGCCTGGAGCACTGGTTGACGGAACGCTATTGCCTGTACGCTTGCAGTCCGACGGGAAGGCTGTTCCGGGGCGAGATTCACCATGCGCCGTGGCCCCTACAGCACGCCCGGTGCGACATTGAGGAGAACACGCTGGGAAGCCCGTTTGGCATCGACCTGGAAGGCGCGCCTGCGTTGGTGCATTTCGCGCGACACCTGCAGGTGCGCGCGTGGCTGGTGGAGAAAATTGCCACTGCACAACCCGGGGATGCAGCGACTGCGGAGAGCAGGGACGATGCGACTGCGGAGAGCAGGGACGATGCGACTGCGGAGAGCAGGGACGATGCGATAGGGTAGTGAGCATGTCTCTGAACCGACGTAGCTTCCTTGCGGGCCTGGCTGCCGCTCCCGCAGCGCTTTCGCTTACTCACTGTGCCCGCCCGGAGGCGCGTCGCCCGAACATCCTGCTGGCGATCTCCGATGACCAAAGCTGGGCGCATGCCAGCATCTATAACGACCCCATCGTCAAGACCCCGGCCTTCGACCGGGTGGCGCGTGGCGGAGTCCTGTTCCACAACGCGGTGGCTGCCTCTCCGGGATGTGCGCCGTCGCGAGCCGCCTTGCTGACAGGGCGCCCGCACTGGCAGTTGCGCGAGGGGGGCACGCACGCCAGCTTCTTCCCCAGGCAGTTGCAGGTGTATCCGGAAATGCTGGAGAAGGCCGGATATCATGTGGGTCTCACGGGCAAGGGGGGCGGCCCGGCAAACTTCGAAGGCTCCGGCTGGCCGCACAATCCGGCAGGCAAAGGCTATACCGCGCGCAAGCTGGCGCAACCCATCGAAGGCATCAGCAACCTGGACTACGCGGCGAACTTCGAGGATTTCCTGAAAGAAAAGCCAGCCGGTGCGCCCTTCTGCTTCTGGTATGGGGCGCAAGAGCCCCATCGCGCGTTCAAGAAGGGTATTGGCAAAGAGGCCGGGAAGCGGACGGAGGATGTGAAGGTGCCGCCCTTCCTGCCCGATTGCGATGAGGTCCGCGCCGACATCCTGGATTACTACCAGGAGATTGAGCATTTCGATACGCACCTGGGCCGGATGCTGGACATGTTGGAAGCAGCCGGGGAACTGGATAACACGCTGGTGCTGGTGACCAGCGACAACGGCATGGCCTTCCCGCGCGCCAAGGCCACGATGTATGAGTACGGCATCCACATGCCGTTGGCGGTGATGTGGCCGGCGCAGTGTCCCAAGGGGCGCGAGGTGCAGGATCCAGTAGGCTTCACAGACTTCGCGCCCACCTTTCTGGAGGCCGCCGGCGTTCCCGTTCCAGCCGACATCACCGGACGGAGCCTGCTGCCGATTCTGCGGTCAGAGAAGAGTGGGACCGTGGACCCCACGCGCACCTTCGCCATCGCGGGTCGCGAGCGCCATTCCCATTCTCGCTTCGACAACCTGGGCTATCCCGCACGTGCGTTGCGGACGCCCACCCACCTCTATATTCGGAACTTTGCGCCCGACCGCTGGCCCGCGGGCGACCCCGACGGCTACCACGACATCGACGACTGCCCCACGAAGTCGTACATGCTGGAAAATCGCGACGACCCGGCTGTGAAGCAGGTCTTTGACCTCACCTTCGGCAAGATTCCAGCCGAACAGTTGTTTGACATTGTGGCCGATCCTTACTGCCTGAAAAATCTCGCGGAGGATCCCGCGCACAGCGAACAGAAGACCCGCTTGGCAGCCGAGTTGGAAACAACACTGCGTGCCCAGCAGGATCCGCGCGTGCTGGGTTCCGGAGATGTGTTCGAAAGCTATCCGCGCCACTCGCCCATGCGCCCGCAGTTGGGCGGATTTGCCCAGCGAGGGGCGTACAATCCGACGTATCAGAAATAGCCCGTCGCCGCCCTCGTCCCGGTTCGGTTGCACGGCTGTGGCGGCTGGACTGGGCGAACGTGGCGGCTATACTGGGCGAACGTGGTGGGTGGGTTGCCTGACAGTGGGCTTCGCCGCACGTTGGCTGCATCCAGCGCGACGCGTACACTGGAAGGTTTGGGAACCTTACACACCACCACCGGACGCTGGAAACTGGGACTCGGCCTGGCACTGACGACGGCGGCTTTGTGGGGATCGCTCCCGGTGGCGCTGAAGAGCCTGCTGCGCACGATGGAAGCCGACACGGTGGTGTGGTATCGCTTCACGGTGGCGGCCATCCTTCTGGGAGGGGCGCTGGTATGGCGGCGTAAACTGCCCGCGGCGCTGCCCCGCAAGCGGAGCGTGTGGCTGCTGCTGGCCGTGGCCACCATTGCTTTCGCGGCGAACAACGTGATCTTCGTAAAGGCGCTGGGCTATATCAGCCCTACGGCGGCGCAGGTGCTCATCCAACTGGCCCCGATGCTGCTGCTGGCCGGAGGGGTGTTTGTCTTCCGTGAGCGCTTTCACCGGGGCCAGGGCTTCGGGGTGCTTCTACTGCTGGCGGGCATTGTCCTGTTTTTTCTTCCTCGACTGCAAGATCTGTTCAGCAGCCTGGGGGATTACGCCTTTGGAGTGTTGCTTGTAGTACTGGCGGCAGCGCTGTGGGCCGCCTATGCCATGGCGCAGAAGCAATTGTTGACCGAATATGGGTCGCCGGTGCTGATGTGGATGATCTACGCCAGCGGAGCCATCCTGGTGCTGCCACTGGCCAGTCCGTCTCGGCTGTTCCTGCTGGATGGCGTGCAGGTGGGGGTGCTTCTGTACTGCGCGCTGCTCACGATCCTGGGCTACGGAGCCTTTGCGGAGGCGCTGGCGCACTGGGAGGCAACGCGCGTGAGCGCCGTGATCGCGATTACGCCGTTGATCACCTGGGGCATCAATCAGGTGGCCGCAACCGTGGCGCCGGGGTACGCGCAAGCGGAGACGATTGGCATCTCGAGCCTGCTGGGAGCGGGCCTGGTGACGGCCGGTTCGGCGCTGACGGCCATGGGGAAGCGCGGTTGAGCGCGCGGGATGCGACCGCGCACGCCCGCTTAGTCGAAGTGCTCCCATTCAATGCGCAGGTGGTAGCGGTCCGCTCCACCCTTGGGATCGTAGATGCGCAGCATCATCTCAAAATTGTTCTCGGCAGTCGGCTGCTGCAACACCACAAACTGGCCGCGCCCATCGCGCTTGACGACGTCCAGTTTCTTCAACGGACCCATGGGGAAGTGCTGTGTGCGTTCAGTGCCCATGTCCTTGCCGTCGGTGCCCTTCAGGGATTTCCATACAATGCGGTCGCCCTGTAGACGGACCTCGACGGTATCATCCACCATCAAGCGCAGATTCAGAACACCCTGGGGGGACGTTTCGTTATAGTCCTTGGCTCGCGCGCTTTCCAACACAACGAAACCATCGGGAACGGGCGGCAAGGTGACGGTGGCCGTGGCGATGGCAGCCAGCAGCTCAGCCGTCGCGCCGCTCTCGCGCCAGGCACGGCCCAAGTCAGGGGTGTACTGGAAGGAAACCCCGCGAGCCGAAACCATCGCCGCAAGCAACGACTGATCATCGCGATTCGCCAACGCCGTGGAGATCTCGCTGGGAGTCACCGGGCCGTCCGGCATCTCGGCGACAGCGCCCCCTTGGAAGGTAGGGACATCCTGCGCGCCAGAGGGCGTTGCTGCTGGAGCCGCCTGCGTCGGTGGCTGGGTTGGGGCAGACTGCGTCGATGCTGTTGCCGATAGCGTTGCGGCTGTTGCCGAATGCCTCGCGGTTGGGGCAGTCGATAGATCAGCGGCAGAGGTATCGCCGCTGCTGGGCACGGCACTGCCATCCAGTTGAGGATTGAACTCAATCGCGCGCAGCAAGCGCTGATGGGCGCCGGCAGCAACCAGGCGGCCACGTACGGCGCGCGTGAGTTTGAAATCCACATGACGTTCGCTCACCAGCCGCACCAGGCCAGGTTGGGTGGGGCGCCCACTTTTCAAGGCGGTTAGGATTTGGTCCAGTGTCAATGGGTCAGCCTGCAACGATGGCGCTGCTGTCATCGCCAGGCAACACAACAGCAGACAGCGCACCACCAGCGTAGCGAGGGCAGGAGCAACACAGGCAGCCCTGTCGCCGCTACGATCGAGTTTTCTCAGTG
>JALOKO010000028.1 GCA_025456495.1 Bryobacterales bacterium
GCGGAGCCAGCACATGCTGCAACCTCAATGCTCCACCGGATGCGTTTACCAAAACGCATCTCCTCAATCGCCAGATAGTTTGCCACCATTCGCAGTTCCTCTTCCAAGGGCGCGCCGGGGCGGCCGGCCGCATCCAAAGAGAATCGGATCAACTCAGCAAATCGCTCCACCATGCGGTCAGCCTGTGGAATGTCGCGGTGCATCAACTCCCGGATAGAGCTCAACGTATTGAACACGAAGTGCGGCCGCATGCGCGATTCCAAACTACTCCAGCGTGCTTCGGCCGCCAGCCGCAGGGCGCGCTCACGTTCCAGTTCTCTGCGTTCGCTTTCCCTGCGAGTCACCACCAGCCGGTGATACGTCCGTTCAATCAGCAGCACAATCGCTGACACCGTTACGCCAATTCCCATGGAGTGCGCCATGCTCGCCATCAGGTCGTCCGCCGTATCCAGGCCCACCCATTCACACACCAATAGCGAGGTCATCGAAGCCACGAACACAATGGCCACGAAGACAAAGGCCTTCATCACCATGGAAGTGTTTGGGCGCATCCGCGCATAGCAGATGGCGCCGAAAAGCAAAGCGCCGTAGAACAGGAAATGCACCTGAGAGATCACCAACTCCTTCAGCGCCTGTTCCGGGGTGATCTGAAAATCCATGGCGCTCACCATCAGCAGCGAGAGCGCCCAGGGCCCCACGACAATCGCCCCAATCGTGATGCGCAAACCAACCAGCATCGGGTGTTGATGGATCAGAGGACGTGGCAGAGATTCCGTCATTCAGGCCTCAATCTATGTTGACATCACCGGAAGCGCCATTCCAGCCCGATGATGGGAAATACACCCATCTGCGTCATCGTGCGCGGTGAGTTGGTGCGGAAGTTCCATTGTTCAGCCAGGAAGTTCTCCCGATTGAAGGCGTTCTGCAAACCACCGTAGACGTCCAGGGTGCCACCTTCAAACTGAAAGTAGCGGTCCACGCGGAAGTCGAATCGCTGATACGAATTTGCGCGAACCGCATTCACCTGGCTGAGGTCGAAAACGCCCCGGTTCTGCTGCTGCGACCGTTCCAGATCGAACGGCGTGAAAGGGCGGCCGGAGAGGTAGACATAGCGAATGGCCATCTCCCATTTGGACTGCCAGCGGTATCCGCCGGAAAGGTTGAACAGCCATGGGGAATCGAATCCGCCGGGACGTCGTACGCCATCCAAGGCGGCATGACGAGCATCCTGGCGGCTCAAGTTCACTTGTCCGTAAAGGCCCTTTGCCAGCGTCTTGCTGGCATAGAATTCAATGCCGCGCGCACGGCCTCGTCCCGCGGCGGTCATCGGGAAGAGGTAGAAGTTCGGGCCGAACCCATCACCGGCTGAAGCCAGCGTGATTTGAGGGTATTCAAGGGCCACCGGGTAATCGCGATAGCGCTTTTCGTAGGCCTCCACACTCACTCGAAAGGTTGGGTCCGGCGTCCACGAAACACCGGCGACGAAGTGCTCACTGGCCATCGGCGCAAGCCCCCGGTTCAGCGGATCGGCGGTGAGAAAGAAGAAGAACGGTTGCTGAAAATAACGGCCGTAGGAGGCATTCGCGGACAGTCCATTGCCCAGGCGGATATTCATCCCCGCGCGCGGCGAAAAGCGATGCCGATCCAGGTAAGAGTATCGGTCCCAACGGCCACCCGCCGTAACGTTGACGCGGCTGCCCAATTGACGGCTCACCTGCAGGTATGCCGCGTGTTGGCTGGTGGTGAAGCTCTCACGAATCCGCAGCGCGTTCACGCGGCCCGGCTCTGGCGAGAATGGGTTCTCTATTCCCAACGGACTCTGCCGTTGGTAGTCAATCAGAAACAAACGGCTGCTGCCGCCAAGTTGCACGCGTTGCAACAAGGGCAGGTTCCATGTCAGGTCGTACTTGATGGTGACTTCATCTTCGCTGGAATCCTGGTTGGTCACCTCCGCATCTCCAATGGACATGTCGGTCACGCGGCTTCTCACCGTCCCCCGGGAATGAGTAATCCCCAGCAGGCCCACACCTTGAGATCCGTAGACTGTCTGCCAGTTCAACCCCAAGCCATTACGCCAGCCGGAGACATCCACGTTGAACGGGTCAGCCTGCTGATCTTCAATATCCGCGCTGGGACGGATAGTAATTTCATCGCGGCCACCGATGCTGCTAAACCAAAGCCGGTTACGATCATTCACGTCGTACACGGCTTTGCCCTGGAAGTTCCAATAGATGGGCACGCCGCCAAACCCGATATCGTCGGTAAATACGTCCAGGAAACTGCGGCGCACTGAGACGATCCACGATCCTTTTTTCCCCAACGGACCTTCTCCGATGCCGCCAGCTCCGCCGAATCCGACAGAGACTTGACCGGAGGTAGCGTCCCGACGGCCTTCGCGCTGGGTGATCTGCACCACCGAAGACAGTCGGTTGGAATACGGCGCCGGATAGCCCCCCGTAAGGAAGGTCAGGTCGCTCAGCAACTCCGCGTTGAATTGCCCAACGGGTCCGCCAGCGGACGCGAAATTGGCAAAGTGGTTAATGTTCGGGATCTCTACGTTATCCACGATGTAGAGGTTCTCTAATGGACTGCCACCACGCACAACAATGTCGTTGCTGAAATCGTTTGTGCCGAACATCACCCCTGGCATGGTTTGCAGCAGTCGGCTGACGTCCTTCAGCGCGGCCGCCGACACCTTCAGCTCCTCGGCTGGAATAAGGTAAGCACTGCTCTTGATTTCAGTTGGCGGAACGAAGATGGATGCGGTCACCTCCACCTGCTGTCGCTGGTTGGCGAGGGTGGGCAGCAGGAACTCCACCTGCGCATCCAACCCGGCGCGGACTTCTACCGCGGCCTCGAAGCTCTCCACGCGCACGGTGTACTTGCCGGGCCTCAGGTCAGGGAAACGAAAGCTGCCCGTGGGACCAACGGTCAGGCAACGGCTTGGCGCAACGCAAACGCTTAGCCCCGCCGGTGACTGCTGGTCTTCACGGACGACGAACCCGAACAGTGCTCCGGCGCCCGTCGTGTCCTGGGCCAGGCCGTCAAACGCGCAAAGGAGGACGATGAGGATCGTGATGATAGAGCGATAAGAAGATCTCATGATGCCAGTCTGGGTCCGCACGGCCGCACTGGCGTCGAATTTCGGCTGAACGGCAGGATCGGGCGACGAACAGACACCCGTGACGCGCCAATGGCCAACGCACAGTCAGAGATGGGCGCGATGAAGATCACACCCACGCGGCCCCCGGGCGGCCCGGGCTGCGCACTTGCCCGGCGTAGGCCTCAGTTGGCCGGGCGTAGGCATACAATAGCGGCAGCATGTCTGACCACAATTTTTCACTGTTGGACTCAGCAGACGAGTCGCTCTATCAGATGCAATCCACGGCGCCGGGCCCGCAGGGAGCCGTGCCACTGACGGAGGAGATGCTCACCGACGGTCCATCCGGCAACATCTTTGCGATGAGCCAGAACGTGGGCATGGGATGGAGCCCCACGCAATTGACCGGCAACGAGGTGCTGATCCTCTCTACGCATGGTGGGGTGCGGGCCGAGGATGGATCCCCCATCGCCTTGGGGTATCACACCGGCCACTGGGAAGTGAACCTGTTGGTACGGGCAGCGGCGGAAGAACTCAAGCGGCGGCATGCGCTGCCCTTCGCGGGTTTCGTTACGGATCCTTGCGATGGACGCACGCAAGGCACGGTGGGAATGTACGACAGTCTGCCCTATCGCAACGATGCGTCGATGGTCTTCCGGCGGCTCATCCGCAGCTTGCCAACCCGCCATGGCGTGATTGGCGTGGCCACCTGCGACAAGGGCTTGCCTGCAATGATGATGGCTCTAGCGGGTGAGGGCGGCTATTCCAACATCATGGTGCCCGGCGGCGTCACACTGCTGCCTGAGGAAGGCGAGGACGCGGGTAAGGTGCAGAGCGTGGGCGCCCGCTACTCGCACGGAGAGATGACGCTCGAAGAGGCCCAGGAAGCGGGCTGCCGCGCTTGCGCATCCCCCGGCGGCGGTTGCCAGTTCCTGGGCACAGCCGCTACCGCGCAGGTGGTGGGCGAGGCCCTGGGCATGTGCCTGCCGCATGCCGCACTGGCGCCCTCGGGGCATCCCATCTGGCTGGACGCAGCCACCCGTTCGGCACGCGCCGTCCTGCAACTCATCCAGCGCGGCATTCGCATGCGCGACATCCTCACCGAGGGCGCCTTTCGCAACGCTCTCACCGTCCATGCTGCCTTTGGCGGCTCCACCAACCTCGTCATTCACGTCCCTGCCATCGCCTACCATGCCGGCGTGCGGCGGCCCACCGTGGACGATTGGGCCAGCATCAACCGCAAGGTGCCGCGCATTGTCGACGCCCTTCCCAACGGACCCATGATGCATCCCACCGTGCGCGTCTTCCAGGCCGGCGCCGTGCCCGAGGTCATGCTCCACCTGCGTAACGAAGGCCTATTGGAGTTAGATGTCATCACCGTGAGTGGCCTCACGTTGGGGCAGGTTCTGGACTGGTGGGAGCAGTCGCCCCGCCGTCAACAGGTACGCCAGAACATGCTGCGGCGCGAAGGTGTTGACCCCGATGATGTCATCATGAGCCCGGAACGCGCGGCCGCCAAGGGCCTCACGTCCACGGTCTGTTTCCCCACCGGCAACCTGGCGCCGGGCGGCAGCGTCATCAAGTCCACCTCCATCGATCCTTCGGTGGTAGACCCCGATGGCGTCTATCGTAAGCGCGGACCCGCCAAAGTCTTCACCACAGAGAAGGAAGCCATTCAAGCGGTGAAGGGACGCGGACCCAAGCCCCTGCAGCCCGGTGACATCCTGGTGCTCTGTTGCCGAGGCCCCATGGGCAGTGGCATGGAAGAGATCTACCAGATCACGTCCGCGCTGAAGCACCTCTCCTTTGGCAAGCAGATTGCCGTCCTCACCGATGCCCGCTTCAGCGGAGTATCCACCGGCGCCTGCATCGGGCACATCACACCCGAGGCCCTAGCCGGAGGCCCACTGGGACAAGTTCGCGACGGCGACATCATTGAGATCGTCGTCGACCGCAACCGCCTGGAGGGCAGCGTGAACCTGATTGGCGAAACCGGCCAAGCCATCGGCATCGAGGAGGGTAACCGCCTACTGGCCACGCGCCCACCGAACCCGCTGCTCCGGCACGATGAGTTCCTGCCCGACGACACCCGCCTCTGGGCTGCCTTGCAATCCGTTGGCGGCGGCACCTGGGGCGGCAGTGTCTACGACGTGGATCGCATTTTGGAAGTGCTGGCGGCAGGCAAGCGCGCGCTGGGAGCCCCCTAACCGGCCCCCACTTGCGCACACCCGCACCGCCGCGCTATCCATAGCGAGTGCCCCTTCTCCACGCTGCTTCCTGGAACGTGAACGGTTTGCGCGCCTGCGCCAAGAATGGTTTCGGCGAGTGGCTGCATAAGCAGCAGCACGACGTCCTGCTACTGCAGGAGGTTCGTGCAGACCTCGCCCAAATTCCCGCTGAGGTGCTGGCCGAACCGCGCTACTACAAGTTCTGGAACCCCTCCCGCGCCAAGAAGGGCTACAGCGGTGTTGCGCTCTTCAGCAAGCAGCCACCCTTGCGCATCACCCTCGGCCTGGGCATTGAGGAGTTCGACGTCGAGGGCCGCGTCATCACCGGGGAGTTCCCGCACTTCATCGCCGTCGGTGCCTACTTCCCCAACAGCCAGGATGCCGGCAAGCGCATCGACTACAAAGTCCGCTTCTGCGACGCCATCCACGAATGGACTTCCAAACTCCGTAAGACCGGCAAACCCGTGTTGCTTGGCGGGGACTATAACATTGCCCCCCAACCCATTGACCTTGCCCACCCGAAAGAGAACGAAGGCAACCCCGGCTACCTTCCCGAAGAGCGCGCGTGGATGGCGTCTTTCCTGGCGAACGGCTGGGTGGACAGCTTCCGCCACCTCTATCCCGACACCGTGAAATACAGTTGGTGGAGCATGCGCAGCGGCGCGCGCGCCAGGAACATCGGCTGGAGAATTGACCACTTCGCCGTCCACAAGAAAGACCGCGATCGCTTGCAGTCGGCCGATTGCCTGAACGAGGTGACAGGCAGTGACCACTGCCCCGTAACCGTTTCTGTTGAGTTGGATTGAGGCGTGGCGATGGGACAGGCAAAGCTCGGCGACAATGGGAACATGCGCAGCGCCAATGCCTCTCGCCTCACCAGACGCAGCTTCCTTGCCGCTTCCGTCTCGTCGTCGCTCCTGGCGGCCCGGCAAGCCCAGGACCAGCCCAGTGCGGCAAAGCGCCCTCCGAATGTAGTCTTGCTGCTGGCCGACGATATGGGCTGTCAGGACCCTTCCTGCTTTGGCGGCAGCGCGGTGCGTACCCCGCACCTGGATGCCTTGGCAGCTTCCGGCGTCAAGCTCACGAACTTCTATGCCGCTTCCGCGGTGTGTACGCCCTCCCGCGCCGCCATCCTTACCGGTCGTTACCCGCTGCGCTTTGATATCCGCCAGCATTTCGCTGACGATGAGAACCACCTTCCAGCCAGTGCACAAACCATCGGCAAGCGCCTACAGCCGCTGGGCTATGCCACCGCCCATGTGGGCAAGTGGCACCTCGGCGGACTGCACGTTGAGCACGCCGCCAATCGTGCGCACTCCGTCCCAGGCCCGCTGCAGCATGGCTTTCAGCATTACCTCTGCCAGATTGAGCAACAGGAGCCGCGCGCCAGGATGGGACGCGAACGCACACTCTTCCGGCAAGGCGGCACCTGTCTGTTGCGCAACGATCAGCGGGTAGGCGTGGACGATCCTCTCTTTTCCAAACACCTTACGGAATTGATTGGCGACGAGAGCCTCTCCCTGCTGCAGCGCTTCCATCAGCAAGACACGCCGTTCTTTTTGAACGTCTGGTTCCTTGCGCCGCACACGCCCTACGAGCCGGCGCCCGAACCCCATTGGAGCCGCTACAAGGACGACCCCGTCAGCGAAGACCAGCGCTACTTCCGATCGATGGTTTCGTGTCTGGATGCACAAGTGGGCCGCATCGTGGCCAAGCTGGAGGAACTAGGTCTCCGCGACAATACTCTGGTGCTATTCACTTCGGATAACGGGGGCGCCTGGGAAGCCAACAATGGCCCCTTCAAGGGCGGAAAGACCGATCTGCATGAGGCAGGTATTCGCGTGCCGGCCATCCTCAGTTGGCCGGGACGAATCCCGCCCGGCCAAAGCCTGACCGACGTTGCCCACCACACCGACATCCTTCCCACCATTTGCGCGGCCGCCGGCCTTGGCATGCCAGACGCTCAGGAAGTGGATGGACACAACCTGCTGCCATGGCTCAGCGGACAGGCCGAAGCGCCAGAGCGCGATGTCATCTTCTGGCAGTTGGATGTGTATCGGACACTACAACGGCACACCAAGAAGCCGGAGCCTTTCGTCACCGAAGTCGCACGACGCGGTAACTGGAAGCTCACCGCGCGCGATGGCGTTCCGCTGGAGCTGTTCGATGTCGGCGCAGACCCGCTGGAAGCCCGCAATCTGCTGGACGCGCAGCCCGAAATCGCCAATCAGCTTGTGGAAGCCTTGCGCGCCTTTCTTGCGGCCCCCAGAGACCGGGGCGGAAAGCGCAACCCCTAGCCCAGGGTGCTTTCGGAATCCACGGTCTCCGCATGCGCCGTGGATGGCCCTTCCCGCACTGGCGCTGTCGGCATCCATTCCCTTAGCGCCTCCAACAAGGCCTCGCGCTTAATGGGCTTGGGCACATAGCCGTCCATGCCCGCCTCCAGACACATGCGGCGATCCCCCTCCATCGCATGCGCGGTCATGGCAATCACCGGTAGGCGTCGACGAGATTGAGACGCTTCCCACAACCGCAGCAGCCGCGTGGCCTCCAGCCCGTCCATCTCTGGCATCTGCACATCCATCAGCACCAGGTCATAGTCCCGACTCCGCATCGCGTCCAGCGCCTCACTGCCCGAACTCACCAGATCAGCCCGGATTCCCATCCGCTTCAGCATAGCCATCGCCACGTGCTGATTGATCATGTTGTCTTCCGCCAACAGCACCCTGGCTTCGGCCCAGTGCGCGGGATACTGCTCTGCCTGCACCGTTACCGTTCCCGCCAGCGCGCGCAAGGAAGACCCGGCGTGCCCGTCGGAGTCGGTCGGGGCCGAGAGGACATCCACCAGAGTCCGCATCAGGTGACTGCCACGCACCGGCTTAGGCAGTGACCCGGCAAACCCCGTTTCCGCCAGTCGCCGCGCGTCCGGCAGATACACCCCGGGCGCCATCAATACCAGTTGGCAGTTCCGCAACCCATCATCGTTACGAATCGTCTCCACCAGCTCTTCCACGCTTGCATCCGGCAGAGTCCGATCAATCAGTACCACCCATCGCGATTGGGATGCGTCTTCCCGAAGGATCTTCATCGCCACCCTTCCGTTCGACGCACCATTCACCTGCAGGCCCCAGCGTTTCAACAGCCCGCACACCACACTGCGATGGCTGGGATTGTCATCCACCACCAGCGCCCTGGCCCCCGCCAGCACCGGCGGGATCACGTCGTTCACCGCATTCCAGGACGCATCCGCCTCCAAAGTCACCGTGAACGAAAACTCGCTCCCCAATCCTGGTTCACTCCGGACACCCACCTCACCACCCATTAAGTTCACCAACTGCTCACAGATTGCCAGCCCCAGTCCCGTGCCCCCATACCTGCGCGTCACTGATGCATCCACCTGCGAAAAACGAGTGAACAGCCCGGCCAGCTTGTCGGTGGGGATGCCGATTCCGGTATCTCTCACATAGAAGCGCAGCGTCGCGTTCGATTTGCCGCGGGCCACCACCTGGACACCCACCACCACCTCGCCACGTTCAGTAAACTTCAGTGCGTTCCCGGTGAAGTTGGTCAGCACCTGCCGCAACCGGCCAGGGTCGCCACGTAGCTGGCGAGGGACATCCGCATCGATGTCCAGCACCAGCTCCAGTCGCTTCTCGCTGGCCTTGACACTCATCAACGAGATGAAGTCGTCCAGCACCGCGTCCAGGCTGAAGTCCAGCGTCTCCAGTTCCATCTTGCTGGCTTCCATCTTGGAGAAGTCAAGGATGTCGTTCAACAGCGACAGCAGAGCTTCCGCGCTGGCCCGCACCGTGTCTGCGTAGAAGCGCTGCCTTCCCGTCAACGACGTTTCCAGCAGCAGCCCCGTCATGCCCAGAATCGCGTTCATGGGCGTGCGAATCTCATGGCTCATGTTGGCCAGGAACTGGCTCTTGGCCCGATTGGCTGACTCCGCTCGCGACGCCATCAGGTTGGCGTACGCGGTCTGCTCCTGCAGATGCGTGTTCAACCGCTGCATCTCCTGCTCCGCGCGCTTCCGTTCCGTAACGTCGCGGGCTGCCGCATAAATCACTCCCCCCATTGGACGCGAACGCCACTCAATCCAGCAATAGTCCCCGTCATAACGCCGGTAGCGGTTCTCGAAGCTCAGTACGGAATGCCCATCGGTGAGCGTGGCCAGTGTCGCGATGGTGCTCGGGTGGTCATCCGGATGCACAAAGTCCAGATACCGCGCGCCCAATAGTTCTTCCAGCGGGTACCCCAGCACCTCTTCCCACCGCGGGTTCAAGCGCAGGAATTCTCCGTCCAGACTCGCGATGCACAGCAAATCCAAGCTCGATTGAAAATACTGCTGCAGTTCCGCGCTCTTTAGTTGCAGGGCGTCCAGGGCCACCCTCTCGGCGGTGACGTCGCGGAAGCCGAACACCCGGCCCAGCGGGCGTCTACCAACGACGTGCTCCCGAATATGCAGTTGAAAGAAGCGACCATCCAGCAGCTCCAGAGTAGGATTTCCAAGGTCCGGCGCGTCGCCCGCGCAAATGCGGTCGCACACCTCGGGGTTCCGCAGTTGGCTCCGCATGTGGGCATGAATCTCGTCCCCCCGCATCCGGGAGAGTTCCTCGCTGGAGGCGCCCCACATCTCGACAAACCGGGTATTCCACAGCACGAAGCGCGTCTGGTTGTCCACCACCGCGATGCCATCCGCTGTCGCATCCAGCGTCGCCCGCAGGATCTCGGATTGCCGCTGCAGCCTCTCCGCCAACAGGTACAACGCACCGCCTGCCAGCAACAGCGACAACGCCATGACAACGGCAATCCACTGCACCCGATCCCGCGTGAACCACGATCCCGCTTCCAGCACAACAATGTCGTCGCTGGTTCGCAGCAGCACGCGCGCGCCAATACTTTCGCCTTCAGCGTTCAGCCAGTTCTGGCAGATCCCCGTCACCTCCAGCAAGCTGCCTTCGGTTAACGGAATCGTTCCGGCGCGGGTATCCGCCAACACCGCAATCAGCAATCCGTCCTCATCGTTCAGCACCAGCATGAGGGAATCCGGGAGACGCGAAACCGTCTCCAGGCGGGCCTGTAAACTTACCAGGCTGGATTGATGAGCTCCCGAAAAAGCCTCCGTTCGAGTGATCGGTGTCACCTTTGCCTTGTGTCCGCCCCCAAGCACAGTCACCTTGGCATCCTCCAGCGCCGGACGGTTCTCATGGACGCTCAGGAACCCGATCGCCTCCAGTTCGTCGCCAACCGCAACCTCCTTCGGCGCGGCCAGGCGAACCAGCGCGCCGCCGCTGTCATCCTGCACATACAGCGAGGTGCTGTCCAACATCGCCGTCACCACCGCGCGGAGACGCAGCAACGTCGTGTCCGAAACCTCCGCCAGGTGCATGCTTAACGCCCGCGCCGTCACCTTCATCGGCTGCATGGGCGGCGCTTCAAGAGGATCCAGCCGCTGGATGTCCTCCAGCCGTTCCAGATGGATGGTGCCGCCAATCGTCTGCCGCAGTACATTGAAGTTCGCGCCCGCCACACCACGAAGTCGCACCCTCGCGCCAACCAGATGCTCCGGGACATGATCGAAGTCCGCCACGTGAAGGTCCATCACACCGTCATCCAGGACGGCGCGGATCCGCAGGCGTCCCTTGGGCTCGATGAATACAGATCGGATCGTCGCCACGGCTTCCACGAACAGGCAGTCGTCCATGGCGCGAGACAAACGCTGCTGGTTGGTGGGAAGGGGGGTGGGCAATGGTCGGGTTCCCAACACTTTCCATGTGGGCTCATGCACGTCTGTGTTGAAGTCCGTACGAGCAGTGATCCCACGCAACTCGATCAATTGTCCCCGCGAGAGCACAGCCATCCCCGGCGCCCAGTTCACCCAGATTCCGCCCGTCTCGTCCTGCACGAACAGATTAGGGCCTTGCGCGTCGAAGTGGGTAACGGTGGCCAGCAGGCGCACCGGATGCCCCTGCATCGCCTCTTCGCGGCTTAGCTCACGGATTTCCCGCACCGTGGTGAGTTCGTCTCCTGCCGGAAAGGCAAGGTCTGCCGGGTTCTCCCCAGCGCGCTGCGCCTGCAACGCGTTCTGCGTTAGACCCGCCCAGCCCAAACAGAAACTCAGCAGCCAGGCAGCGCGCCACGCACCAGCACTGAAACCACCGCGCATCACTCCCCTTGCCACCAGGCGGACTACGGCCGGCACGGATGCTTCCGCCTTCGCCACCACTCCGACTCGCGCACGTCCCACCATCCCCCTGCTTATCGGCCCATTTCCGACAAGATTGAGGATCCACCCTGCAACAGCCCGGTTTCCTCCCTCGCGCCAACCGGCTGTCACCCTCCGCCCCACAACTGCATCTCCTCACCGGGAACGCCTTCCCCCGGGGAGGCGCCGCGTCCACCCAGGTGGATGTTGTTGGACTTCAAATCGCAATGGATACGTTTCTGTATTGAAACGGATCTCAATATCTGATACCCTGTTTCCCAGCGTTTCGAGCACTGCGCTCGCGCCACCCCATGTCGAGTGACGCGCTAAGCCCCCCGATACCGGGAGTCTTACGTCGGCAGTCCTACATCGGGACTCCCACACCGGGTACCCCACACCGGGTACCCCACACTGGGACTACCTCACTGGGACTACCGCCACTCCTCGTCGCGCTACGCGCATTGAATTTCACTAAGGGAGCATTATGGACGACGCGTTGTTCCTCTCTCGTCTGCAGTTTTCCCTCACTGTGATGTTCCATTACCTGTTCCCGCCCTTCTCCATCGGGTTGGGTCTGGTGATGGTCTTCATGGAGGGGATGTTTCTCAAGACCGGCGACAAATACTACGAGGCGATGACCCGCTTCTGGACCAAGATCTTCGCCGTGAATTTTGCCATGGGCGTGGCCAGCGGCATCGTCATGGAGTTTCAGTTCGGCACCAACTGGGCCACCTACTCCCGCTATGTCGGCGACATCTTCGGCTCCGCCCTCGCCGCCGAAGGCATCTTCGCATTTTTCCTGGAGTCCGGCTTCCTGGCCGTGCTTGTCTTTGGCTGGGACCGCGTGTCCCCCAGGATGCACTTCTTTTCCACCTGTATGGTGGCCCTGGGCGCAACCTTTTCCGCCGTCTGGATTGTCGTTGCCAACTCCTGGCAGCAAACTCCGGCCGGGTACCACATTGTCGGTGAAGGCATGAACGCTCGCGCCGAAATCACTGACTTCTGGGCGATGGTCTTCAACCCCTCAAGCATGGATCGCCTGGGCCACGTACTGCTGGGCGCCTGGGTGCAGGGGGCCTTCCTGGTGCTGAGCATCTCCGCCTATTACCTGCTTCGCAAGCGCCATCGCCGCATTGCGATTGGCGGCTTCCAGATTGCGTTGGTGCTGGCCACCGTCGCCTCCTGCGTGCAGTTGATCTCCGGCCACCAGCAGGGCAAGAAGATCGCAACCACCCAACCGGCCAAGCTGGCCGCCTATGAGGGACACTTCAAGTCCAGCGATCCGTCCACCCTCTATCTGTTCGGGATCCCCAATAGTGAAACCAAGCAGGTGGACTACGGCATCGGCCTTCCCGGCATGCTGGAAACCCTGGTCGGCCAGCCTGTCCGCGCACTGGACACCTTCCCTGAAAACGAGATCCCTCCCGTACAGATCCCGTTCCAGAGCTACCACATCATGATCGCCATCGGCTTCTATCTCATCGGCCTCACGCTGCTGGGTTGTCTCTACTGGTGGCGCGGCAAACTGTTCGATACCCCCTGGCTGTTGCGCCTCTTTTCCATCTCTGTGATCTTTCCCGTCATCGCCAATCAGGCGGGATGGATTGCCGCCGAAGTGGGTCGCCAGCCTTGGATTGTGTACGGGTTGCTGCGGACAGATCAAGCCGTCTCCAAGGCTGTACGTGGGGAAGAGGTGCTCATCTCCATCATCATGTTCACCCTGATCTACGCCATGCTGTTCGCGGTGTGGGTGTTCGTGCTGAACGCAAAGATCGTCGAAGGTCCTGAGGAGCCCTCAGGCTCCGCACCCGAGCCGGATGGCCCGAAGAAGGGCTTCTTTGAGGCCGCTGCCGAGGTGCTGCATCCAGACACGGGCTTCTCCATGACAATCGAAAAGGGCAAGGGAGGAAAGGTATAGCCATGGACCTGAATATCCTTTGGTTCGTTCTCCTGGGCGTTCTGCTCACCGGCTACGCCATCCTGGACGGCTTTGACCTGGGGGTTGGCATTCTGCACTTCACGGCCAAGACGGACGAGGAACGCCGCATCTTCATGAACTCCATTGGCCCCCTTTGGGACGGCAATGAGGTCTGGCTGGTGACCTTCGGCGGCGCCCTGTTCGCGGCCTTCCCTGACGCCTACGCCACCGCCTTTTCCGGCTTCTACCTCGCCTTCATGGTGCTGCTGTTCGCGCTCATCTTCCGCGCGGTCTCTCTGGAATTCCGCAGTAAGGCCGGCATCACCTTGTGGCGCAGTTTCTTCGATGGCGGCTTTTTCGTCGCCAGTCTCGTGGCCACGCTGCTGTTTGGCGTCGCCATCGGCAACATGATCGATGGCCTCAAGATTGGCGCTGATAAAGAGTACGCCGGCACCTTCTTCGATCTGCTGGGGCCTTACCCGCTGGTGGTGGGCCTCTTCGTGGTTGCCATCTTCTCAATGCACGGCGCCATCTATCTCTACCTGAAGACTGAGGGCGAACTGCAAAAGCGCATGCAGTCGTCGCCTTTCACTTGTGAAGTAGTAGAAAAGCAAGTTATTTGGAACAAGCCAACAAAATCTTGATGATATTTAAGATCTTAAGAGTGAGTAGCAGCCCAAAAACACATGGCTGCATATTTTGCTGAAGACGCCTCAACATAGCGTGTGTCTCATTGTTCTTGACGGAACTACCGCTGCTCCAGATGAAAGTCATCTGGAGCAGTTCTGTACATTTTTGCGTGTCAGAGCAAAATGGCGGGCGAGGTGCTGAGTGCATTAATGATTGACTGATTCGTTGGTGACTTTGAATTAGGGCAACGACAGAATGACGTCATTGAGGCCCGACCGTCTTCAATTTGACGAAGAGACGTCGGCTGTATACGATTTCATAGAGTTGTCAAATTGTCAATCATTAAGTTGTTGAACTGAACGCATCATCAACACGCTAGCCTCTGTCAGCTGTGTGTGTCTCTCTGGACCACACACACTATTGGCAGCATGCTCGAAAGACTAGCGTCGTGCAAGGTCGTTCCCGCCGATGCAGCTACATGACCAACTCGATGCGTGGCAGGTTTAATTTGTCGGCAAATTAAAGTATGGCGTTGCATGGCAAGACGCGATGCGACTCGTGACGTCTCTTAGTCGATAACGGAAGTCATCAGGTCGCCGCAAGTCGTTCGACTGACCGACCGTAAGACCCAACGGCTGTCCATTGTTTGTATTGACGCTTGCACTGCACGCCACACGGACTTCGGCGGCGGCACCTAGTGGTCGGTCGGTCGGACGGCGGCCGCTGGTATACACGGGCCGTGCTAGATGGTGGTCAGTTTGATGTCCACTGAGGTTAGGCGTCCTGCTGCTGATGCGATGTACTCGGTCGTCGGCTACTGTCTGTCTACGTTGTGTCGTGGTCAGTTCGTTTGTCCGTTCGTCAGTTGTCAGGCGATCCTTCCTGTTGGACCGTTCGTTCTCTGGGTCCGTCCGTCCGTCAGTCCAATCCAGTCGTCGTTCCGTTTCGTACAGTTGTGTGTTATACTAAACAGCCGACGTCCTGGCCGACCATGTCCCAGTCCCAATCCAGACCCACTCAGCCTTTCCTTACCGGTCGGTCGTTGCTCGGCAGCATGCAGGCGTCGTCTGACTTGGTTCTCCACAGGTCGTTTGCGGTACGTCGTTTATGGATTCTTTCACGGCAAGTCCACGTTTAGCAAACGTCTTCAGATAGTCGGTCGGTCGGTCGGTCGATCTGGACCTGCTGCTCTATGAAACGCCTGAATCGACTGTCTGGTTCTTGATGCTTGAAAATGGCACACAACGCACATTTTTAACGTTTAAAAGGGTGATGTACGATGAAATTCTATGAATTGTATTTCATGTGGCCAAGAACGCACTCTGTCCTTACTAGTGGTTGCCTAAAGAACTGTCTGTCTTAAGTGAAG
>JALOKO010000395.1 GCA_025456495.1 Bryobacterales bacterium
CGAACTGCGTGTTCAGCTCAGTCACCAGCCCTGCCACGTTGGTGTAGTTCCCGCGCCGGATTAACTGCCAAAAATCCTGCGAAACCTTTGCCGGGTTAGGACTTTCCAGCGGCTGAAACAGCTTCTGGTCTACATAATCCTCCAGCGGATACATCGACCCCACGGCCACGGTGAGGTCACAATAAAGGCCGTCCGAGACCAACAGGTGAACAGGCACCCTTGGTTCCAATAGCGCCGACAGCAGGGTCCGGGTGACCGGCTGGATGGCAGCCAGTCTGGACAACCGACGGTTTTCCAACATCAGCCAGCCCGCCAGCAGCGCACCCAGCAAGGCGACCGCCGCCAGCATCACGACCGGCTGACCCCGCCACCCTCGCGTCTCCCCTTGCGGCGGGGATGCCGCTGCCGCAACGAATACGGGAACGTAGCTGCCCTTGGGCATCTCGATGCAGAGCGCCTGGCATTTCCCTTCCCCTTCGGCGTACTCCTTCAGCTTCTGCCGCAATGCCCGTGCAGTGTTCCGGACGATATTGTCCTCTTGTGGATTGAAGTGCTCGCGTCGATGGAACACGGCATCTCCGATGCTGAGTTCGCTCACCTCCGCGGCACGCCCGTCCAGGGCCATTGTACCCACGTAGTGCAGGAACTCACGCAGCCTCTGGCTGCGCCGGAAGGTTTCGCTATGCAGCGTGCGCTCCAGCGCCAGACGGCGCGGGTCTTGCGCGGCAGGCGCCTCGCCCGGCAGACGAGGAAGCTCGGCCAAAGCGGCAGGGCCACGCGCCACGGGTGCGTCATCGCCGGGGATACGAACGGGGTCCCGTACGGGTTTGGAAATCTGGCCCATGAAAACTGGATTCGATTCTATCCCTATCGCAGCCGAACGGCAATCCGTCAGATTCCGGACGCAACCCCAGGGAAGGAATCCGCCGTTAACCTCCCCTCGCACGCCGCTAACAGGGACTGGCGCTTCGGCTCTATCTCATTCATAGGGATAAAGATCTCCTTGTGAAGCACGTGTTCGGCACCCACTTTTCACTATCCCCCCAGGCTGCAGGACGCATAGTCTGACAACAAGCGGCATTCGCATGCGGTTGCGTACTAGGTGAAACCCCTCACAACGGGAAAAGCCCTGCGGCAGGTGACCCTTCCAGGAGTCTGGATGGACACGGATGGTGGCAATTTCGCCCGAAGAGGCGATGCCCCCCTCGTGCCCGTGAGATGCATTGGCGTCTCTTCCCCACCTGGACTACGCATCGCGATTGCCCGAACTGTTGCGCAGGGAGAACCCATGTACATCCATCTACGAAGGATTGCCCCGATACTCATCGCGCTCATCCTCGCCATCTCAGCCTTCCCCTTGAATGCATTCGCGCAAGGAACAGACGGCTCCATCGTCGGCGTTGTTTTTGACGCCGGTGGCGCGGTAATCGTCGGCGCCAAAGTCACCCTCACCAACGACGCCACCGGCTTCCGGCGCGAGGTCACCACGAACGCACTTGGCCAATACATCGCCTACTCGCTTCCCATCGGCCCTTACCGGATTACGGCGGAGATGGATGGCTTTCAGCGACTCGTGCGAACCGGCATCAGCTTGACTGCCGCCGACGCGATCACCGTTGACCTGACGCTCACCGTCGGCGACGTGCAGCAGACCGTGGAGGTCACGGAATCCACCCCGCTACTGCAGGCGCAGAACGCCATGGTTTCGTCGCTGGTCTCAAACGACCAGATTGTCGAGATTCCGCTGCAAAGCCGCACGTTCACCAGCCTCCTGCTATTGAGCCCGGGCGCAACCACCGGCAGCAGCGGCAACCTCACCACATCGCCCTATGCCATGCGCGGGAACGCCAACATCAGCGTGAACGGCTCCAGCGCCCAGAACAACAGCTATTTCATCGACGGCATGGTGAACCGCAACCTCTGGCTAAGCACCCTGATTATGGTGCCCACCGTGGATTCCATTCAGGAAATGCGCGTCCTCACCAGCAACTACACCGCCGAATACGGCATCGCCGCGGGAGCCATTACCGTGGTGGTGACCAAGTCCGGCACCAACCGCATTCGCGGCAGCCTGTATGAATTCCTGCGGAACGAAAAGCTGGATTCCAACAGCTTTTTCAACAACCGTGCGGGTGTGGCCCGTCCGGCGTTCAAGCGCAATGAATTCGGCGGCACCATTGGCGGCCCCATCAAGAAAGACCGCACCTTCTACTTCGCCGATTACCAGGGCATTCGCGTCCGACGCCCCTTGGCCAGCGTCTCCACCATCCCCACCGTGGCCCAGCAAAACATGATCCAAACCGGGGATTTCTCTGGCCTGGGCGCCACCGTCTTTGACCCCTTCGCCCTCACCGGAACCCAGCGCACCCCGTTTGCGGGCAACCGCATTCCCCTAAGCCGCGTGGATCCGGCGGCTCGCGCGGTGGCCAGCCTGTTGCCGCAACCCACCGATGGTGGCGCAACCCGCAACTTCGTCTTCAATCCCACCCTCAAGCAACAGACTGACCAGTTCGACGTAAAGATCGACCAGAACCTGGGAGAGGCAGACCGGTTCTTCTTTAAGTACAGCTTTGACGACACCGAACTGGAGACGCCTGGAGTGCTGCCCGTGGGCAATCGCGGAAACGTGCCCATTGGGGAGTTCCTGTCGGCGGCGGGCGCCGGCGTAGGCACCACCACCCCGCTACGCAACCAGTCCGGCACCTTCAACTTCGTGAAGGTGTTCTCTCCCACGCTGCTGAACGAAACCCGCATCGGCGTGGTGCGCTGGAACCAGAACATCAACCCGTTGAACAACGAGTTCACCACGGCCAATGCGGTGGGTATTCCGGGCATCAACATCAATGACAAGTCGGGCGGGTTACCGGCACTGAACATCGCCGGCTACCAGACCATCGGCGACGCCAGCACGTTCCCGGAAACCAGCCAGATGACCTCGTTCCAATACGAGAACGTCACGACGAAGACAGCGGGCAACCACACGCTGAAGATGGGCGGCATTTTCGTACGGCATCGCTTCAACGGCTTCTCCGCCTTCCCCACCCGCGGTAACTTTGCCTTCAACGGGCAGTTCACCCGGCAGGCGGGAACGGCGGGCGCAGCTACCGCATTGGCGGACTACGCCCTGGGCGCCTACAGCGGATCGAACCGCAACATCCTGGTGGGCACCTTCGGGATGCGCTTCTGGAACCTGGGCGCTTTCGTGGACGACACCTGGCGCGTCAACAACCGGCTTACCTGGAACTTCGGCTTGCGCTACGACATCCAGGCGCCACCGTATGAGGTGTATGACCGATGGTCAAACTTCAATATCGATACCGCACGGTTGGAAATCGCCTCCGGTAGCGGAGTCAGTCGCCGCCTTCGCCAGATGGACCTGAACAACTTCTCCCCGCGCACGGGCATCACCTACATGCTCACCAACGACCGCAAGACCGTCTTGCGGTCAGGATTCGGAGTCAGCTATGTGGAGGCTGGACAGGGCGGTGGCCAGTTGTACAAGAACCTGCCCTTCTTCTTTGCGCAGGTGATTGCTACTGACCAGAACGCGGCGCCTCCCGGCCTGTTGTCTTCGGGCCTTCCCACCCCGGTTGCGCCAGACCGCAATAACATCGAGGCGCTTTCCGGCGGCAGCCCCAACGCCTGGGATTACGGCCTGCAATCCACACGCGTCATGCAGTGGAGCGGCGGCATTCAGCGCGAAGTCTTCAAAGACTTCCTGGTGGACGTGTCCTATGTGGGAACGCGCACCACGGGCCTGCTGGCGAACATCAATCTCAATCAGAGCTTCCCCGGAGCCGGCGGGCAGCAACCGCGACGCCCCTACTTTGGCGTAAACCCCGGGCTGGTAGACCTGGGCTATCGCACCAATTACGGAGGGGCGAAATACCACGCCTTGCAGGTGCGCGTTGAGCGGCGACTTACAGCGGGCATCTCCGCATCGCTGGCCTATACCTACTCCAAGTACATGGCGAACGCGGGCCACGTGAACGGTGGCGGCAATGGCCCACCACAGGACGCGCGATGCACGGCCTGCGAATGGGGCAACATGCCGGAAGACCGCCGGCAGATTCTCGTCTTCAATCACGTCTGGGAACTGCCCTTCGGCAAGGGTCGCAAGTACCTTACCGATGGCCCCGCCTCCTGGATCCTGGGCAACTGGGATTTAAGCGGCGTCTGGACGGCGAACTCCGGCGAACGCTTCACCGCGACGCTGGCGGCGGGCGTTTCCAATTCCGCCGGCGGCGGCGGCGACCGGCCGAACCGTCTGGCGGATGGCAACCTGCCTGGCGGCGAGCGCACCATTG
>JALOKO010000029.1 GCA_025456495.1 Bryobacterales bacterium
ACCGCATGTTCGGTGAGCATCCCGAGTACGTGGCGGGCGTCGGCGGGCTGGACTACTTCAAGGACGGCCGCGACATCTACGACAACATCCACCTGCACTTCGTATATCCCAGCGGCAAGAAGTTCCAATACAGCTCCATCACCACCAACGCCCACCTTCCTTATGGCGGGTTGAAGGGCATGCGTGAGTTTGGTGAGGTAATCAAGGGAACCGAAGGCACCATCGAAATCACCCTCGGCAAAGCCATGTGGTTCCGTGAGCCTGAAGTGGCCAAGAAGACCGAAGAAGTGGGCAAGGCGAAGGAGAACTGGGTTGCCGGCTCCACCGTCACCAACGTGAAGCCTGGCGATGGCTTCCCGCTGCTGCTGCCCGAGGACGAAATCGCGGAAAACGACTCTTTCCTGCAACGTGAACTGAAGTACGCCCGCCGCTGGCTTTACTCCAAAGGCGTGATGGTGCCGGAGGAGGAGGTGGATCCGGAATTCGCCGAGCTGAAGAGCTTCCTGGAGTGCGTGCGCGACAAGAAGCCAGAGAACGTGAAGGCCAACCTGGAAGTGGGCCTGATTGATTCGCTGGGCGTCATGTTCGCCAACAAGGCGATGGACGAAGGTCGTCGAGTGAAGTACAGCGAAATCGATTCGCTTGGTTCCCCGGCCTAGCAATACGTCGGGTTCAGAACTGCAAAGGGGGAGCCGAAAGGCTCCCCCTTTGCTTTTGGGGCGCATGGCTGTTTACCTATCCTGGGAATGGCTGACACTACGGTTATCGAAGGAAAGGAAAAGCGTGGAACCACAACTGGAGAACGGTTCGTCCGCGATGGACCTCCGCGGAAAGGTTGCGCTGGTGACGGGCGCCTCGCGAGGGATTGGGCGGGCCATTGCGCTGGCTTTGGCACAGGCAGGCGCCGATGTGGCCGTCAACTTCAAGTCCAAAGAGCTTGAAGCCAACAGCCTTGTGGGTCGCATCGGTGTACTGCACCAACGGGCGGTGAGCATCCGCGCGGATGTCTCACGGGAAGAGGACGTAGCGCGCCTGGTGAGGGAAACTGTGGATGCTCTGGGTCCCATCGACATCCTGGTGAACAACGCAGGTATCGCGCACCCGGTGGACCTGCACACGATGCAAGTGGCCGATTGGGACAACACCATGGCCCAGAACCTTCGCTCCGCCTTTCTGGTGAGCCAGGCGGTGCTTCCCGGCATGCGGTCCAGGCAGTGGGGGAGGCTGCTCTTCCTGGGCTCTGTAGCGGCGCAGGTAGGGGGCGTGATTGGGCCGGATTATGCGGCGTCCAAGGCCGGGTTGGTTGGCTTGATGCACTACTACGCGTCGCATCTGGCAAAAGAGGGCATCACGGCCAACCTGCTTGCTCCTGCCCGGGTGGAGACGGACATGGTGATGGGGACCCTGGCGGCAAGCGTCCACCAGATTCCAGTGGGGCGGCTGGGAAGCGTGGACGAGGTGGCGACGATGGCAGTGGCGGTACTTGGCAACGGTTATCTCACCGGCCAAAGTATCCACATCAACGGGGGCTGGTATCCGACATCCTAGCGGAGAGGATCACGAACCGGAAGGGACTTTTCTCCGGGCGCCACTGCGTGGGACCAATTCCGTGGGCCTAATTCCCTGGGATGATCTCCCTGCGGCTATCTCCCTCGGTTTTTGTCCCTGGGCTTTTCGATCTGGGTCTATGGTGCGGAGAACAGGACTTGAACCTGCACGGGTCTCCCCACTAGCACCTCAAGCTAGCGCGTCTGCCAATTCCGCCATCTCCGCGGGAGAACCTACTCGATGCTAAAGCCGGGTGAACCAAGCGGCTCAACCAGCGGCGCGCCTTTTCCGGCACGCAACTCAACCACAGGGTGCATTGAGGAGATGCACACCCTTTCTAGTGTAAATCCGAATCCACCTGAGCCGCTACATGGTTCCGCGACAATCGGATCAGGGGAACCTCAAAACGATCCCTTACTGCTTGTCGCCACCCTGGGTGGGCGCATTGCCCGCCGGCTGGTCGCCTTGCGGCAGCGTTGGGGCTGGAGTGCCTCCCTCGCTGGGTCCGAATTGCGGCGTGGTTTGGGTGGAGGCGGGGGCGGCGCTATCCTTGGCAGGTTCCGTGCTGAGGCGCTCAATCACCGTGCTGGTGGCCCCTTGTCGCGATGACACAATCGTCAGTGTCAGCGAAGTGAGCATGAACAGCACGGCGCTGGTGGTGGTGGCCCGCGTCAGCAGAGTGGCTCCACTGCGTGGACCGAACGCGGTCTGGGAGCCCATACCGCCAAACGCACTGGAGATATCTCCCGCTTTGCCGCTTTGCAGCAGCACCACAACAATCAGGAACAGGCACACGATCACGTGCAGAATAACCAGTAGGATAACCATGGGACCTCAGACGCGCGCTTTGGAACACAGCCGCGCAATCTCTTAGTATACCCCGAATCTCACACCCACACCCTGGCCCGAAGCACCCCAATCGTTCAGCGAGGGCGCCCTCAGGCAGCAAGACGGTTGCCCGGCGCCGCCGGATCTACTGCTTGTCTTCCGGCTGGCTGCCGCCGTCGCGCTGCGCAATCGTCTTCCGCGCGGTCTCTTGCAGGCTTTGGGCGCGGCCCATGGCTTCCACGGCGCGTTCGACCATCGCGTCTTCCCGAATCATCAACGCCTCGCTCTTTTCGTCGCCCAGCGCGTAGGTGAACATGGCCCGCTTCAGGTCAGCCACCACCTGCTTGCGGTTGGCCTCAAGCTCTTCCGCGCTCAGCTCAATCTTCTCCTGCTTGAGGAAGTCCTGGAAATCACTCAGCATCCCCTCGGTTACCGTGAAATCCTCGCCAAGGCTGGTTGAGTTGCGCGCAAAGTAGTAGGCGGCGAACATCGAGTAGGCCATATGTTGCTCGCGGAGCCGGAACTGCACGCCATTCGGCTTGGGGCCTTCCACCTTCTCGTCCGGAGTAATGCCGCCACCCCCATACACGGTACGTCCGCTGTCGGTCATGCGCACGTCTTCCAGGTCCTTGGCATCGCTGTTCTTACGACTGTAGTAGTCATAGAAGCTCACCTTGGAGTAGTCGCGCTGAATCAGGCGCCCGCTGGGGGTGTAGTACTTGGCCGTGGTGAGGGCAAGGCCCGTATCCTCAGAAAGAGGGAACACAGTTTGCACCAGGCCCTTGCCGAAGGTCTGCTCGCCCAGAATCCACGCGCGGTCATGATCCTGCAAAGCGCCGGCAACAATCTCAGCGGCCGACGCGGAACTGCTGTCCACCAGAACCACAATGGGATAGTCAGCGCCCCGGCTACCGCGACGCGCTTCATACTTCCGTTGCGCCGAGGCCCTTCCACGATGGGAGACAATCGCTTGGCCCTTCTTCAGGAAATGGTCGGCGACGTTGACTCCCTCATTCAGAATGCCGCCGGGATTGCCCCGCAGATCCAGGACGAGTCCCTTGATCTGGTCCTCTTTCAGACGCCTCAGATTCTGCTCCATCTCAGAACTGGTGTTCTCGTTAAACTGCTTGATCTGCAGGTAGGCGATTCCCGGCCGGACATAGAAGGCATCGGCCACACTCTTGCGGGGGATCTCATCGCGGATGATGTCAAAATTCAGTTCCTTCTGGCCCTCGGCGCCGCGGCGGATCATAGTGACCTTCACCGTGGTGCCACGCGCCCCCTTCAAGCGCTCCGCCACCTTGCCCTGGTCCCAGCCCTCGGTCACCTCACCATCGATGATGTGGATGATGTCGCTGGGGCGGATGCCTGCGTTATAGGCCGGGGAACCCGGGAAGGGATTCACCACCACCACGCGACCGCGGTGCATGCGCACCAGCATGCCCACACCGTAATACTGGCCGCGCTGGTCTTCGCGCAACAACTGGAACAGCTTGGGGTCGTAAAAGTTGGAGTGGGGATCCAGTGTGTGCAGCATCCCGGGGATGGCCCCGTTGTAGATGGCGCGGCTAGGGTCCACCGGATCGGCGGCGTTTTCCTCCACAATGGAAAACACTTTGGTGAAGGTGCGGACACTCCGGTCAATATCCTGCTCTGACCGGTCAGCCGCGGCAGCCGTGCTGCCACCTCCACCCGGCCCAGCCAAGCCGCCCAGCAGGGCAAAGGTCAAAATGACCCCAGGAACAATCAGGACGCGGGGCTTCAGTTGCATCACGGAGCCAGACCTCGGAAGGGACGTTTCTGCTTATACCTATCCTACGACAGAGATGTCGGTTTCGTTGCGGGAATCCATTCTGTGCTTAGCTGATAAGAGGTTCTCCTTTTTCGTATGGATACCAATACCCTCATCAACGCCGCCATCACCGTCCTGCTGTTCGTGATTCTGGTTGCCCCGCATGAGTTCGCTCATGCCTGGGTCGCCAAGCAGTTGGGCGATGACACCCCCGTGTTGCAGGGGCGGGTGACCTTGAACCCGCTGGCCCATATTGACTGGGTGGGGACGGTAATTCTTCCGGCTGTGGCAAGCCTACTGGGCGGTGGAATTTTCGGCTGGGGGCGCCCCGTTCTCACGAATCCGGCCAAGTTGCGCGGGGGTTCACAGGGACTGTTGCGGGTGGCGTTAGCGGGCCCGGCGATGAACGTGATCCTGGCGTTCCCGTTTGCGGCTCTGTCTGCCTATTTTCTGGCCGTCGAACAAAAGGAGATCGCCCAGTTCTGCTTGCGCGGCACCTACCTGACGGTATTCCTGGCGATCTTCAACATGATGCCGGTGCCGCCGCTGGATGGCTCAAAGTTCCTGATTGCCTTCAATGTCCCGCCCGCCATCTTCAACGAAATCGCACGTATGGGCCTGCTGATTCTCATCCTGGCGATGGCCTTTACGCCGCTGGGGACCTGGATGTCCAACATCAGCGTGACGACCGCCCTGGCGTTAGTGGGCCTGTTCGTCCCCAGGTAGGCTTCGGAGCCAACAGCGATGGATGCCAACCCGGGCGAACGCGCGCCTGAGCGCTGCCTGGTCCACGTACCCTCGGGTCCAAAAGGGAGGCCTCCAGACCACGTGATACCATGGAAGTTTGAGGGCGGTTAGCTCAGTTGGTTAGAGCGCCTGCCTTACAAGCAGGATGTCGGGGGTTCAAGTCCCTCACCGCCCACCACCCTCAGTCTTCATCCGTCGCCCTGATCTGGCGAGCCTTGGGGACTCCGTTCCGCAAAGCGCCTGCTCTCCCCTTTTCACCGGCCGACACTCGCCTGGCTCGTCTGCCGCCCTACGCTTGCCCCGCAGTTTCCCGAAGCAATTCCACGGATTCCGTTAGACTCAAGGGACATCCGGACGCACATCGCACGATGCAGATGCCGGAACTGAGGGCGAGCAACCATGAGTGCGCAGCGCAGCCCACATCTGCCAAGGAGGGCACCGCATGAGGAACCAATGGATGGTGGGCAGCCTGAGGATCGCTTTGCGGGCAACCGGGAGGCTGCTGGTGATGGGTGCTGTGCTGGCACTGGCGCTGGTCAGCCATCTGGCGAGTTGCAACCCTCCCCGCACAGGCGCGGACCGGGAAGCGGCCGCCAACGCACCTCTCCACGCGCTGTTCGCTGAGGAGTGGGAACACCGGCTGCGCGAGAGTCCGCTATTTGCAACCTCACTGGGGGACCATCGCTACAACGACCGGCTGCCCTCCTATTCGCTGGATAGCGCAACACGATCCTATGACTTCTACCAGGGGATCTCCAGGCGATTGCAGCAAATTCCGTTGGCCAGCCTGAACCGCGAAGACCGCGTGAGCTACGACGTGTTCCGCGTGGAGGTTCAGCGGCAACTGGACGCCTTTGAGACCGGCAGCTATTTGATGCCAGTGAATGCGGACTCCGGTTTCCACGTCTACTTCCCGCGTCTGGGTAACGAGGTACCGCTGGCCACCGTGAAGGACTACGAAAACTACCTTGCCCGGCTGCGGGGGTGGCCCCTGCTGGTGGACGAGCTGCTTCAGACGATGCGCGAAGGAATGCGGCGCGGCATGACGCCTCCCGCAGTGACCCTGGCCGGATTCGCGGATACAGCGGCAGCGCACGTGGTGGAGGATCCCCGCCAAAGCGAACTGTACGGCGCCTTTCAGCGGATGCCGTCCACCATCCCCGCTACAGAACAGCAGCGGCTGCAGGCGGACGGCCTGACGGTGGTGGCTGAGGCCGTGATCCCGGGCTATCGCAAGCTGCACCAGTTTTTGGCCCTGGAGTACATCCCCGGCTGTCGGCAGACGCTAGCCGCGCACGCCTTGCCGGGCGGCGAGGATTTCTACGCCCGCGAAGTGAAATACTTCACCACCCTGCCGCTGGGGGCGGAGGCCATCCACCAGACAGGCATCAGGGAAGTGGCTCGCATCCGCTCAGAGATGGACGCAGTCATCCGCCAGACTGGATTCCGCGGCAGCTTTGCTGAGTTCCTGCGCAGTCTGCGGACTGACCCGCGTTTCCGACCAACAAGCGCAGAGGATCTTCTGCAGCGGGCAGCCTGGATCTGCAAGCGGATGGACGGCAAACTGCCCGCCTTCTTCACGCGTCTGCCGCGGCAGCCCTACACCGTGGAACCGGTGCCTGACTCCATCGCGCCCAAGTACACAGCCGGGCGCTATGTTGAGGCGCCGCGGGACGGAACGCGACCGGGCATCTACTGGGTGAACACCTTCGCCTTGCCAACGCGCGCCTTGTACAGCCTGGAGGCGCTCACCTTGCATGAGGCCGTCCCGGGGCACCACCTGCAGATCGCGCTGGCCGCCGAAGCCGAAGGACTGCCCGCCTTCCGCCGCAGTGTCTACTTCCCGGCGTTCGGCGAGGGCTGGGCGCTGTATGCCGAACGCCTGGGCTTGGAGGCTGGCTTCTATACCGACCCCTACAGCGACTTCGGGCGCCTGAGCTATGAGATGTGGCGCGCCTGCCGTCTGGTGGTGGACACCGGAGTCCACACCAAGGGCTGGTCCCGTCAACAGGTGATTGACTATCTGGCCGCCAACACCGCCCTCAGCCTGCATGAATGCACCACTGAGACTGACCGCTACATCTCCTGGCCGGGGCAGGCATTGGCCTACAAGATTGGGGAATTGAAGATCAGGGAACTGCGCGCGAACGCGGAACGCGAGTTGGGCGCGCGCTTCGACCTGCGCCGCTTCCACGATGAGGTTCTGCGCAATGGATCAGTTCCGTTGAGCACCCTGGAGACCATCATCAACCAATACGTGGAAACCGAAAAGGCCAAGGTTCGCTAACGGACTGGCGACGGAAGCAACCTCGCGGGAAGGCGCGCTGCAAGGCAGGACATCGGCTATAGTGGAGGATTACTCTTCGCTGTCTTTGCATGAATATCCTTTTTGTTGGAGACATTTATGGTCGTCCGGGACGCCGGATGGTGTTGGCGCACGCCCGGATGCTTCGGGCGGAACTGGCGGTGGATCTGCTGATTGCCAACGTCGAAAACGCCGCGGCGGGCTTCGGTGTCACCCCAAAAATCTGTGATGAATTGTTCGGGGTTGGCGTTGACGTGCTTACCTCTGGCAACCACGTTTGGGACAAGCCGGAGGTGTACGGCTACCTCAACAGCCAGCCGAAGCTGGTTCGCCCCGGCAATTACAAGGCAAGCCTCCCCGGAAAAGGCCTCACCATCGTGAAGACATCCCAAGGCCTGTCCTGCGCGGTGATGAACCTGCAAGGACGCACCTTCATGGCCAGCATTGACGACCCGTTTGAGAAGGCTGAGCAGTTGCTTGCGGAGATTCCCGAAGACGTGAAAGTGCGCTTTCTGGACTTCCACGCCGAGGTAACCAGCGAGAAAGTGGCGATGGGCTTTTTTCTGGATGGCAAGGTAAGCGTGGTGATCGGCACACATACGCACATCCCCACCGCAGACGAGCGGATCCTGCCCAAAGGGACGGCGCTGCAGGCGGATGCAGGAATGACGGGCAGCTATCTGTCGATCATTGGCGCGACGCCCGAGACGGCGCTCCAGCGCTTCCTCACCGGGATTCCCAACCGGCTGGAGGTAGCCGAAGGCGACCCACAACTGCGCGGCTCCCTCATTGACGTAGACGAGAGCACCGGGCGCGCGCGAAGAATTCGCCGGGTGAAGGTGGAGGGGCTGGACCATCCCCACCTCGAGTTAGGCAGCTAGCTTCCCGTCCGTGCCCGAACGGTTGACCCACCTACCGGGACTGCTTGTTGTCTTTCTCGTGCGAGGAATACTGCTTGGTTGGCGGCGACATCACGATGGGCACGGTCTTCTGGTCTTCGTAAATCTCGTGATACTCGCCGTAGGTCTGATAGCCCTTGGCGATCACCTGAATGAGGATTTTACCCTGCGGAATGGGCGGAACCGTGACCTTGCCTTCGTTCGATGTCCGGAGTTCGTACGACGTGATGATCTTCTTGCCGAACTTCGCGATGGAGCGTCCTTCAACAAAGCGTACAATCACGCTGGCGCGCGGGATGGGCTTGTCCCGATTGTTCATCACTTCCACAGTGATGGCTGTGAAGTCAGGATCGTCAGCGAAGCCGGGGGAAGCGAAGGCCAGACCCAGAACCGCGAGCAGCAACAAGGAGCGGACGGTGCGCATAGTTTGATTATCGCAAAGACGCATCAGGGGTTCTCCAGTCGGCAGGTGCTTGCCGGCAGACGGTGACGGTTCCGGGCGATCCACCGGTAAAGGCGGCGCCCAAGCGGGTTGGCCAGGGGAGTGACACAGCACAGCAACACCGCGCCCAGCGCGGGATGAGCCAGGAAGGCAGCGCTCAGGGCCAGATAGAAGGCGGGCAAGCGGAACCCGATCTGCTTCACAGCATGCCAACCGCCCCACTGACTCCCGGCATCTACGTCGGTTGGCGTTGCGGCTGGCCGGTACAGCACCACCTCGGATGGCCGGGACTCGACGGCAATCCCGGCAGCGCGGGCTTCGCTGCCTTGCAGGGTGGCGTAGCGGAAACGGCCCAGCCAGTCCAGCGCGCGAACCAGGGCCACGCTGCGTTCGCAGAAGCCGCAGTCGCCGTCGTAAAAGACCGTGAGTTTCGCTGCGTTTGCCATACTCCTGTTCAGATGCGGCGGGTCCCTGGGGGATTCCGGGGTACGCCTCAACGGCGGGCCGCGGACGCAATGGCGAACCGGGCGGGTTGTCCGCATCTGGCGCACACCGCTTCCGCGGCCCGGTAGCCACTGTAGACGGCGCCCTCCATCGTGGAGGGCCAACCGGTGTTCGTGAACTCCCCGGCGAGGAAGAAATTTGAATACGCGGTGTTCGGGCCAGGACGCTTCTGCTCCATGCCAGGAGACGCCACAAAGGTGGCCGTGGTTTCGCGAACCACCCAGGCGCCGGTGAGCGGCGTCGACGCAACCTCAGGCAGAAACTCGGCAAGCTCCTGCAGTGCCAGCGCGATGATGTCCTGCTTGGGCATGGTTTCCAGCGTGCGGGAGGCGCTAACGACAAGGCTCAGCAGTCGCCCGTCGTCTTGGGTGAAGAACCACTGGATGGTGCGATCCAGCAGCGCGGCGTGCGGCAGAGCGGTGACGGGCCGGGCAAAGCGCAAATGAATGCCGGCGATTGGGGAATGCGACACTCCCTGCATGCCCGTCTCCAGGCGGGGAAACAGGGCATGGAGCCGCGCGAACGGAAGGGCCGAGACGTAGGCGTCGGCACGGACAGGCTCACCCTTTACCGCCATGGCGGTAACTGCGTCGTTGCCCGCCTCGAAGCCAGTGACCGGGCTGTTGACGTGCAGGCGCAATTGGGGCTGGCCCTGGAACCGCTCCGGCGCGAAAAGCTGGGCCAGCGGCACGGTGGGCACGCCCATTTCGTAGTTTCGCTTGCCCGCCAGGAAGCCCAGATACACAACGCGAATTCCCTGCCATGCTGAGATGACATCCAGGGTCTCGTTTACGGCGCTCACCAGCACAGGCTGCCAGAAGCGACGCAGCGCCGTTTCGGTTTGGCCATGTGCGCGCAGCCACTGTTCCATCGAAACGGTATCCAGCAGCGGGCCGCGCGGGAACGCGCGTCGCACGGCCATCATGCCGCGCGCTACCGCCAGTTTGTCCGCCAACGACAGGAAGCGGAGGGCCGCGAAGGATTCGGCGAAATGCAGCGGCGCCGGCAGCCTTCCCGCCGCCATCCGGCTGGCGCGCCCGCCGGGCTCAAGGAACGTAAAGGTGGAGTGGTACCGCACCAGATGCTGGACCCCCAGCCGCTGCAGGAAGTCAATGAGATTGCCGCAACAACGCATCAGGATGTGCTGGGAGTTATCCAGTTGGATGGTGGCTTCCCCATCCGGCATGGAATAGGACGCAGCGCGGCCCCCGGCGAAGGCGCGGGATTCGTACACGTCCACCGCGAAGCCCTGCTCCGCCAGCACCCAGGCGGCGGCAAGTCCAGCGAGTCCCCCTCCAGCGATGGCTATTCGCACGCGCCCGAACCTCGCGGCGACGGGGGCTGGCAATCTCGCAGCGCGGCCACGCCGGCCGACGCGCCTCCAGCGGATCCAGAATTCCTTACAATGAGAGGAAAGCCCATGATTCGATTATTGATCTTGCTCGCTCTCGCCATGCCCGTGCTCGTTGGCCAATGCCAGCAGGCCGTCGGGACGCCTACCCTCCCCAGACTCCAGGGGTATGTGAAGCAGGCCGACGGCGATTTCCTTCCAGGGGTGAAATTGGAAATGGTGCGTCTAAACCCCGACGGTAGCGAGGCGGAGATCGTGGACACTCGCACCACCGACGCCAAGGGGTACTTCCGCTTCAAGCGTAGCAAGGACCAGATCTATCGCGTCCGGATCCAACTGCAGGACCGGAAATTGGAGGGCCTGTCGCTGCGCCAGGGAGGCATTGGCATGCGTACCGGCGGGGGGCTGATGAACTTCCTGCTGCTTGTGGACAAGAGCCCCTGTGTCGCCATCCAGTTAACCAAGTAGGCGACCAGGCGCCAGAGCGCCATCGGCGACCAGGCGCCAGAGCGCCATCGGCGACGAGGCGCCAGAGCGCCATCGGCGACGAGGCGCCAAAGCGCCATGGGCGACGCGCATTGTCGCTGCACTCCGCCACAGCGGTCGCTGCGCCAGGGCATCCGTCAGTACATACGCTGCTTCCGCCACCAATTCGCGGCGGGCCGCATCTAGGGAAAAGAACATGACTTCAGTTGCGGAACCCTCTTCCCCCCAGCGCCCCTATCAGGCGCTTCTGGTGCTTTCCTTTGGCGGCCCGAACCAGCCGGCGGACGTCATGCCCTTCCTGGAAAACGTGCTGCGCGGCCGCAATGTGCCGCATGAACGCATGCTGGAAGTAGCTGAGCATTACTACCACTTTGGCGGGAAAAGCCCCATCAACCAGCAGAACCTGGCGCTGATTGACGCGCTGCGCGCGGACATGGACCGTCATGGCATGCAGGACTTCCCCGTGTACTTCGGGAACCGCAATTGGCACCCCTTTCTCGAAGATACGCTGCGCCAAATGGAGGCCGACGGCGTTCGTCGTGCGCTATGCCTAACCACCAGCAGCTTCAGCAGCTACTCGGGCTGCCGCCAGTATCGGGAAAACATCGCCGTTGCGCGCGCCGCCATCGGCGATTCCGCCCCGCAACTGGACAAGATCCGTGTCTGGTACAACCATCCGCACTTTGTGGAAGCTGTGGCGGACCGCGTGCGCGAGGCTATAGATCGTCTGCAGCCCGACCAGCAGAAGCAGGCGCACCTGGTGTTCACCGCCCACAGCATTCCCACCTCCATGGCGGAGACCTGCAACTACGAAAAGCAGTTGAACGAAAGCTGTCGCCTGGTGGCCCAGGAGTTCCCTGGGCACCCCTACTCGCTGGTCTACCAAAGCCGCAGTGGCCCGCCCGGTCAGCCGTGGCTGGAGCCCGATATCGGCGACTTCATCCGGCAACGGCACGCTCAGCAGGATCACCGCCCGGTGGTGATCGTTCCCATTGGCTTCGTTTCTGACCATATGGAGGTCATGTTCGACCTGGACGAGGAAGCCCGTGGCATCTGCGACGAGTTAGGCCTTGCCATGGAACGCGCCGCCAGTGTGGGCACTCACCCCAAGTTTGTGGAAATGTTGCGCCTGTTGGTGGAGGAGCGATTGACCGACAGCCCCTTTCGATTGGCGGTTGGGCAGTATCCGGCCAACCACGATACCTGCCCGGAGAACTGCTGCCCTCCCATGCGGCGGCCCAGCCCTTCCGCTACGGCAGCCGCAGGCAGCGTGCCAGGCGCAGACAGCATGCCAGGGGCGCGACCTGAGGCGCGGAGCTGACCGATGATCGCGAAACGTCCTGGGCGCATTGTCCCCGGCCCCGAACAGGAATCCGTCTGGGACTACCCGCGCCCACCACGCCTGGAGGCGGCGCCGCTGCGAGTGCGTGTTGCATTCCATGGCGTCGTCATCGCGGATTCCCTGAATGCCCTGCGGCTGCTGGAAACCAGCCATCCGCCCTCCATCTACATTCCGCCCGCGGATGTGCGGCTGGACCTGCTGCACCCTTCGCCCGCCAGCAGTTTTTGCGAATGGAAGGGCCAAGCCAGTTACATGCATCTGGAGGTTGCGGGCAAGCGGAGCGTGAACGCCGCGTGGACCTATCCGCACCCCAGCCCCAAATACGCTGCCTTGGCAGGCTACCTGGCCTTCTACCCCAGCCGGGTGGACGCTTGTTATTTGGGTGACGAGCAGGTACAGGCACAGCCCGGCGACTTCTATGGGGGATGGATTACCGCGGCGATTGTCGGTCCCTTCAAGGGCGACCCGGGCACTTGGGGTTGGTAGGCGCAGCCACCTGCTTCTGATGCCTGCACGGCCAAGCTAGAATGGTGGCTGCCCATGGCTAGACGCTGCCTTCAACTAGGCGCTATCAGCGCAATCGCCCTGGCTGTTTGCCTGACCTGGGTTGCCTTTCAAGTGCGCGCGCATGCCACCCTGGACGATGCCCAACCGGCGGACATCCTGCTTGTGCTGGGCGCTGCCGAGTATCGGGGTCGCCCTTCGCCGGTGTTGGAGGCTCGCCTGAAGCACGCCCTGGCCCTCTACCAGCAAGGCATGGCCCCACTCGTGCTTACCACCGGCGGCGCGGGTGGCGACCCACGCTTCACGGAAAGCGAAGTAGGCCGGAACTTTCTGCTGAGCCACGGAGTCCCCACTGAGGCCATCGTCATGGAAAGTGAAGGCGACAGTACCCTGTACTCCACCGTCTCCGCGGCCGAAATGATGCACCGCATGCAACTGCGTTCCTGCATTGTGGTGAGCGATGGCTATCACCTGTTTCGGGTACGACGCATTCTGGAATCCCGCGGCCTGCGCGTGTTCACTTCGCCGCGACCAGAGAACAAGCGCAACCTCATGGAGGCCTGGAAGCTCTACTACCGGCAGGCGGCAGCGTATCTGCTGTGGCTGGTGGGAGTCGGCATTTAGCGGCGTACATCGCACTGCCCCGGCCACCCGCGCGCCCGACACACCATCACCACCAGCCCGCTGTCAGCACCCGCTGTCAGCACCCGCTTTTTTCCGTCGGTCACTTGCGATACCATGCGCACGAATCATGAATCGTCGAACCGCACTTCAGGTGATGCTCGCCGCTGCTGCCTTTCCGTTGGGCTGCTCCCGGGGGACCGCCACGCAATCGATTTCCCTGGACACACTTCGGGACAAGATCCGTGGTGGATGGGCAGGCCAGATGATTGGGGTGAGTTTCGGAGCTCCCACTGAGTTCCGGTCGCTGCAGAAGATCATCGAAGGTCCGCTACCGGAGTGGACTCCCGCCCGACTGCGCAACGCCCTCAATCAGGATGATCTCTACGTCGACATGACCCTCGCGCAAGTGCTGGACGAGCGCGGTCTGGATGCCACCACCGAAGATGTGGGCGCCTTCTTCCGCGATGTCCGCTACCGGCTGTGGCACGCCAATCTGGCCGCGCGACGCAACCTGAAGCGCGGCGTGAGTGCTTTGGAATCCGGCACGCCACAGTACAACGCGCACGCCAACGACATCGACTTCCAGATTGAAGCGGACTTCATCGGCCTGATGGCGCCGGGCCTACTGCGGACCTCAAACGACTACTGCTACCGCTTCGGGAGGGTGATGAACCACGGCGATGGCATCCTTGGCGGCGCGTTCGTATCCGCCATGTATGCCGCGGCGTTCTTTGAGAAAGATCCGCGCAAACTGACTGAGGCCGGCCTTGCCGCGCTGCCCGCGCACAGTGAGTATGCACAGTTGATTGCGGATGTTCTGCGCTGGCACCGGCAACAGCCAAGCGACTGGAAATTTGCCTGGCAGCAGATCCAGGACAAATGGGACAAGGACGAACCCTGCCCCGCAGGAGCCTTGCGGCCCTTCAATATCGACGCCAAGCTGAACGGCGCCTACATCGCCCTGGGGATGCTGTATGGCAAGGGCGACATGGGCGCGACGCTGGACATCAGCACCCGTGCCGGGCAGGACTCCGATTGCAACCCCGCCAGCGCAGCCGGCGTCCTGGGCGTGGTGCTGGGCTACAGCGGCATCCCTGCGGAATGGAAAGCCGGCATCGACGAGATTGCCGACGAGAAGTTCGCCTATACCGTGTATTCGCTGAACGAGATTGTCGCCAGCACCGAAAAGCGCGCCATTGCTCTGGTGGAGCGCAACGGCGGAAAACGGGAAGGGGATGTGCTGCAGGTGCGCCTGCAAGCTCCCACAGCACTGGACATCCCCCTGTGGAACGACTACGGCAAGCCCGTGGAACGCATCGGCGTCAGCGAAAAGCGCTGGACCTTTCAGGGGCAATGGATCAGCGACGAACGCGATGGAGCCATCATTCGCAAATCCACTGAGACCGCCAATGCCGAAGCCGCTATCTCCTTTGAGGGGACCGGGGTGATTGTGGTGGGCCCGTATCTGCCGGAGACGGAAGCCGGCATGGCGGACGTGTATCTGGACGATCGCCCACCGGTGCGGATTGATGTCAGCTCAGATGAAGACCAGGGGAAGGATCACGAATCGCTCTTTCACGATTTCAACCTGACGCCGGGGACGCACCGTATCCGGGTGGTGGTGTTGGGGCAGCCGTATCGCGATGCGACAAAGGCCCGGGTGAGCCTCCGCGACCTGGTGGTCTTCCGCAAGGAAGCCTGATCCGCCACCAGGCTTCGCGGAGTCGGGCTGCGTCCAGCGGTGTCGGGCTTCTGGGGTTTGGCTGGCGGCTACGATAGAATCGCGGATTGTACGAAGGAGCCCCATCATGAACTCGCTGTCCCGTCGCGAACTTGGGAAAAGGGCGATCGCCCTCACCGCCCTCAGCTATTCCCGTGTTCTCGGCGCCAATGACCGGGTTGGCGTGGGCTACGTAGGCCTTGGGAATCGCGGTGACCAGGTCCATGATGCATTCCTGGAACATGGCGACAACGCCACGGTGGCCATCTGTGATCTGAAGCAGGATTACCTTGACCTGGCCGCA
>JALOKO010000396.1 GCA_025456495.1 Bryobacterales bacterium
CATGGCTGCAATCGATCATCACCCGGCTGGGCAGCGCCTGCGCCTCCAGAGCCTGAGCCACGGCCAACACATGCTCTTGGCTGTAGTTGGGCTCCTTGCCGCCGCGCAAAATGACGTGGCCATCCATGTTGCCCTTGGTATGCACAATCGCCGAGTGGCCCATCTTCGTCACCGACAGGAAATGATGCGGAATACGAGCCGCCCGCACCGCGTCCACCGCGATGCGTGTGTCCCCGCTGGTCCCGTTCTTGAATCCCACCGGGCACGACAGCCCGCTGGCCAGTTCCCGGTGGACCTGGCTCTCCGTCGTCCGCGCGCCAATCGCGCCCCAACTGATGAGGTCCGCCACGTATTGCGGCGAAATCATGTCCAGGAACTCCGTGCCCGCCGCCAGCCCCATCTGGTTGACGTCAATCAGCAGCTTCCGGGCCATTTGCAGCCCGTCATTGATGCGACAGGTGCCATCCAGGAAAGGATCGTTGATCAGGCCTTTCCAGCCAACGGTTGTGCGCGGCTTTTCAAAGTACACGCGCATGATCGTCAGGATCTGTTGCCGGTACGGGCGCGCCAGTTCCAGCAGCCGTCCCGCATAGTCGATGGCCGCCCCCACATCGTGGATTGAGCAGGGGCCGGCCACCATCAGCAGCCGTGCATCGTTGCCGTAAAGGATATTGCTGATCGATTGCCGCGTCTCAAAGATCAAGGCTGAGGCATCATCGGAGACCGGGTGCTGGTGGATGAGCGTCGTGGGCGCCACCAACTCCTTGATCTCCTGAATGCGAATGTCATCGGTGGAGAAGTGCATTGCTGTATTGATTTCTACCGCGTTCAGCTTCAGATGCGCCTGCATCCTACGCCAAAGTCGCCAATCTCTCATTAAACCATCCGAGAGGAAAGCCCGTCATTCTCCACTGGAAGCCCCTACTCTTCACTGGAGCCTCTCCTTCTTCACGGGAAACCCGTGCTCCGGCGCCAAAGCCCCGTTCGTCGCGCATCGCGGCGCTAACTTACCCATCACCAGACACCCCATCGCCAAGCGCCATACAGCGAACCACCAGAGGGCCAGGCGCCGCACTTTCCGGGCCGCAAACCTCAGCCGGCTGCTAGGCTGAAAAGAGAAGGGAAGCCTCAGACCGGATGGAGAGTGTACAGCAGCATCGACAGCAGGCCAGCAGTCGGGGTCCCGTGCGCGTGGCGCTGGTAACCGTGTCCGACACCCGCACCCCGGAAACCGACAAGAACGGCCAGTGGTTGCGCCAGCAGATTGAGGCTGGCGGGCATGAGGTGGTGGCCTACCGGATCGTCACCGATGAGCCGGCCCAGTTGCACGTGGTGCTGGACGACCTGTTTGCCACCTCGGCGCAAGTGCTGCTGTTCAATGGCGGCACCGGCATTGCACCGCGCGACAACACCTACGATGCCCTAGCCGGACGTCTGGAAAAGACGCTGCCCGGCTTCGGCGAAATCTTCCGCATGCTCAGCTACGAACAGGTGGGGCCAGCGGCCATGCTTTCGCGCTCCATCGCGGGGGTGGTGCAGGGGCGGCTGGTATTCTCCACGCCGGGCTCGCATGCCGCGGTACAACTTGCCTGGACCAAGCTCATCGGGCCGGAACTGGAGCATCTGGCCTTCGAGTTGGTGCGCTAAAGCAAAAACCCACCACGGCGCGCACACGCCGCAGTGGGTTTCTGGATGCGAACAGGGCGTTAGGCCGTGAAGGCGTCGCGTAGGGTCTTGTAGGCCTTCGGGACCGCCGTATCGGCCGGTTCCTTGCCTTCCATCTCCAGCGAAACCCAACCCTTGAAGCCGGCCTTGCGCAGGATGCCCGCAATCCGCTTGTAGTCCAGGTTCAGCGTGTACCAGACGCCGCCGCCCTCATAGGTTTTGGCCTGTACAATATGCGCGTAGGGCGCCAGCTTTTCCAGGCCCTCGTAGGGGTCGCCCGGGTAGTTGCCCGTGTCCACGTTCATCTTCAGCCACGGCGAGTTCACGTCCTTATAGATGCGGATGAGGTTGTCCACGGAGGTGGTGAGTCCCCAGTGGTTTTCAATGCACATGGCCACCCCCTCGCGTTGGGCCACGGGCAGGCAGCGCTGGATGCACTCGGCCACCCAGCGGAAGGCGTCTTCGTCGGTGTAGCCGGGCAGCGGCGGCTCAATGCCCTGCTTGGTCATCAACTCATCGAAGGTCTTGGTGGTGCCCCAGCGACCGCTATTCAGGCGGATGGCGGGAATGCCCATGCGCGCCGCCAGTTCGATGCACTTGATGGTGTGCTCCACGTTGCGGGTACGCTCATCGGCTTCGGGTTCCACGAAGTCCTGGTGAATCGAGAGCATCGGCAAGGAGAGACCATAATCGAAGGCCATTTGCTTCAGGCGCATGCAGTAGCTGGGGGTTTCGTCAGCCATCTGCCGGTGCAGAATCTCGACACCCTCAAAGCCGATGCGGGCGGCGTTGGCGATGACGGTTTCGATGGGGAACTTCACCGGCTCAAAGTGCCAGTAGGAATAGGTGGACACCGCCAGCGAATAGCGGGAGGGCGTATGGCCACCAGCCTTGTTGTCCTGCGCCAGCGCGGAAGCAGCAGGCAAAGCAGCAGCGCCCATCAGGGCGGCAATGGATTCACGACGGGAAAGTGACATTGTGTTTCCAAGGTAGCATGCAGGGTGGAGGGCAGCAGACGGGCTGCCCTCCCCGTCTGCCTGCCACGTCTGCTGCTACCCACAGACACGTCGAAAGCGAATCGGCCACGCGCGACCGGTCTTTCCCTAGCAGCCTGTTGAAATAACCCTCTGGAATCAATATCGGACCTCTCGCTCTGAGTCTCCTCTGCGGTTTGTGTGCGGCCTTTCCAGCGGAAGCGGCCGCCGTCGGGCTCCGAACGAGTCCCTCGTTCGGCCTGGCGGCAGTGTTACTGCCAGTTTGGCCCCCTTTTGACCCGAATTCGGGCCGTTTGGGGCCTTTCCGGGCAGCTCGCCCCTCACTCTATGCCGGTTGCAGTTTTGCCAGCCTCCACAGATTGTACGCCGCCGCCGTGAAGGTGAACGCCCAGCCCACTTTGGCTCGCCCTCGCAGCTTCACTTTCCTCATGCCACCCACCGATTTCATCCACCCAAATGCCTGTTCGATGCGCTTGCGGATCCGTTGGCTCACCGTGTAGCCCGTCTGGTTGGTCACCCGCCCGTCGATGGCGCTTTTGCGTCCTTTGTTGTTCTGCGCCACGTGCGGCGTGGCCTGCAGATTGCGCAGTTCCCTGACGAATTCCTTCGTGTCGTAGGCCTTGTCGGCGCCCACCGTGATGCGCCGCCGGCCCTCGATCTCTTCGATCATTTCCAGCGCCGCCAGTCGCTCGGCCGTGCCGTCAGCGTGCGTCAGACGCGTGTTCACCAGCAGCCCGTTGCGGTTCTCCATCAGCGCGTGCCCCAGGTAGCAGAGTTTCGCTTCGGCACCCTTGCCTTTGCGGTACAGCCGCGCTTCCGGATCCGTCTTGGACTCGTGCGTTTCGTTGCTGCGCTTCTCGCCGTGGAAGTCCCGCTCGCGTGCCTGTTTGGCTTCCTCCGCGGCGGGCGCTTGGCCTTGCTTGCTGTCGTCATGCTCGCTAGCCTTCTGCTCACTCGCGGACTCTGCTTGTTCACTCTCCGACTCCGCACCTTCCGGCGCATCCGCATCCGCGGAACCCCTGCTGGCAGGGCTTTCGGTGGCATTGTCCGCATTCTGTGCCGGAGCCTCCGCTCCCTCGCTTGCCTGCTTCGGACGGAAGCTCTTGTGACTGGCCCAGGCTTCCACCAGCGTCCCATCCACGCTGAAATGCTCATCGCTCATCAGCCCATTGGCCTGCTTCAGCACGCGGTCGAAGAAGCCGTCGGCGAGCTTCTCATTCAGCAGCCGGTCGCGGTTCTTGCTGAAGGTCGAGTGATCCCACACCGGATCGTTGAGATCAAGGCCGACGAACCAGCGGAACAGCAGGTTGTAATCGAGTTGCTCCATCAACTGGCGCTCGCTGCGGATGGAGTAGAAGATCTGCAGCAAAGACGCCCGCAGCAGCCGCTCGGGTGGAATTGAAGGGCGGCCGGACTTGCTATACAGCTTGGAGAACCACGGCGACATTTCTTTGAGCACGGTGTCCACCATCGGCCGAATCCGCCGCAACGGATGCCTGGCCGGAACCCGTTCGTCAACCGAGCCGTAAAGGAACATCGAACCCTGCAACTCATCCCGCCGCCGCATTCCAGAGAACCTCCCAGATCGTCCAATATCAGATACTGATAAGATGACCTGAAACTCCCGCTGGATGC
>JALOKO010000397.1 GCA_025456495.1 Bryobacterales bacterium
TGCGACGCGTCCACCTTCGCTTGCTGCAGCAGTCCGGCGGGGTTCAGGATAGCGCCACACTCGTAGGCTGTGCAGAGCTCCAGCACGGTGGGGACGCCCGTACGAGCATCGAGTTCCACCTCAGCAATGGTGGCCACCACCGAATTCTTCTCCGTGCCACAGGCGATACCGACGCCTCGATTCGCGGTGGTACGGCTGCCGCGGTTCGTCCAACCGAATCGTTCCGCCGCCGCCGCCAGCACCGCCCTGATGCGCTGGTCCTTCAGATGGGCCATACGGAACTCCAGCGGATCCTGGCCGGTGGCGGCTGCAAGTTCATCCATGGCCGTCTCCCGCGCAAAGTTGTTCGCTGTGGACGCCAGAGCCCGATACGATCCCTGCCGCAGCGGCGAGTCTGTGCGTAGGAACTCCTCGCGCAGCGCCGCCACCGCGTACGGACTGCGCAGTCCGGAAGCTCCAGAGTTATAGTTCAGGAATTCCCAAGCGCTCAGCTTGCCCTCGGCGTCAATCCCAGCCCGCACCCAAATCAGCGCCGCCGGACGGCAATAGGCCCAGGCAAACTCCTCCTGCCGTGTCCAGCGCAGGTGTACGGGACGCTGCACTTCCTTGGAAAGCCGGGCCGCCTCCAGCGCGGCCTCCCCGGTATGCTTGCCGCCGAAGCCTCCGCCAAAATCCGGGACGATCACGCGCACCTGTTCCTGCTGCAATCCAAAAGCCTGCGCCAGGTCCTGGCGAACGCGGAAAGGATTGCTGGCGCCTGTGTACACCGTGAGTTGGTTGCCAGACCATTCCGCCGCCGCCGCACGCGGCTCCATGGGGGCGTGCTGGACGTATGGGACCTCAAAGGTGGCCGACAGCGTTTTGTGGGATCGCGCCAGCGCGGCAACCACCCCGGGATCCGCGCCAGGCCCTTTGCCCTCGGCCGTCTTGCGGAAGTGCTCCCACAGATTCTCCTGCGCGACGGCGGGCGGAACGGTCCACTTGGCGCGCTCCTCTGCAAGGTCAGCAGCCTGCCGGGCGCCGAACGCGGTGGGCGCGACGAATCCGATGAAGTCCTTGTCGCGCACCACGGTGACGCCTTCCAGTTGCGGGGCGCCGCCCAACTCCAGTGCCTGCAGGGTAGCGCCATAGGCAGGCGGACGCAGCACCGCGCCGTAAAGCATCCCCGGTCGCTGCACGTCGGACGGGTACTGCAGGACACCGGTCACCACATCCCTGCCATTCATGCGTCCCATGGACTTTCCCAGCACCTGCCAACCGGCAGGCCCAGACAGCGCGATACCGGATGGCTTCGCCTGGGTGCGCAGGAAGTCCGCGTCCTTGGCCAGGTCTGCATAACTCAGGCTGCGCCCGCCGCGCGCGTCGGTCACTTTGCCCCCGGCCACGGTCAACGAGGCGGTATCTACCTTCCACTGCTGGGCGGCGTAGCGCAGCAGCAAGGCGCGTCCGGCAGCGGCCGCCTCACGCACCGGCGGAAGAGTGTAGGGCGTGGTGCGACTTCCGGCGGTAATGCCGTCATCGGGTGTCAGCGCCGTGTCCGCCATCTGCACGTGAATGGCATCCATCGCCACTCCCAACTCCTCCGCGGCTGCCATGGCGATCTCCGTGCGCGCGCCCTGGCCCTCCTCCACCTTGCCGTTGTAGACGGTGATTCGCCCGTCGGTTCCAAACCGGATGCGGGCGTCGATGGCGCTTTGGGAAGCAGGGCGCTGGCCCGCGGCATCCGGGCGGCCCACGGCGAGCAACAAAAACCCTCCCGCCACGGTTTGCAGGAAGACGCGTCGCTCCACGGGGAAGCGGTAGGCGGGCGCCTCCTGTAACTCGTATCGCTCCGGCTCTGGCGCCTCCAGCGGAATGCGGCTATTGGTTCCCATGCGGCGCCTCCACCACGACTGGCCTTGCCGTGCTTGACGGCTGCTGCCCCTTGGCTAGGGCCGCTGCGCGCTCCACCGCACTCAGGATCCGCTCATACCCGCAGCAGCGACACAGGTTGCCATCCAGCGCCGCCACGGTCTGCTGACGAGTAGGCGCAGGGTTCGTTTCTAGCAAGGCCACCGTTTGCAGAATCATTCCCGGGATACAGTAGCCGCACTGCATCGCATTCTCATCCAGAAAGGCCTGCTGAACGGGATGCAGAGTCCCGTGCGCCGCCAGACCCTCGATGGTGGTGAGTGACTTGCCCACGGCCCGCCGCACCGGCGTCAGGCACGACAACGTGGGCTTGCCATCCATCAGGACCGTGCAAGCCCGGCATTGGCCTTCGCCACAGCCGAACTTGGTTCCGGTCAGCCGCAGGTCTTCGCGCAGGACGTCCAGCAGCGGACGCTCCGGGTGGGATTCCACGGTGCATGGCTTCCCGTTCACCGTGAATTGGAAACTAGGCATGGCAAATACTGGCCTCGACTTTCGCAAAGCTCGCGATGGTGACGCAATCCGCTATGCTGACGCAGGTGGCTGCGGCAATCCAGGCCATTGCAGTGAACCCGGCTGCCCGGATTTCACACCGGCTGACCAGGTGTCACACCGGCTGACCAGATTTCGCGGACTGCCTCCGATTCTATGGCATCCGGCCTGCGCGGAAAACCCCTCGACGCCGTGGCCGAATCCGCCCACGGGGGCTCACCGTCTTCCTGGCTGGCGCAATACAATGAGAACACCTCACGATTGTGGGAGAATTCCGCCATGCACCGACGCCAGTTTCTTTCCAGCGCCGCCACCGCCTCCGCCGCCGCCGCTGCGGCTTCCTCTGCTTCGGCATCCAGTGCGCAGACTTCGGCAACGGCCCCCATCAAGCTGGGCCTTGACCTGTTCAGCGTGCGCGACCAGGGCTGGAGCGCCTTTCAGATGTTGGACTACGCGGCGCGTCACCGCGTGAAGCACGTGCAGTTCTCAGTGACCCGCTTCTATGGGCAACTGGATGCAGCCCACCTGCGCAAGGTGCGCGCACACGCTGACTCGTTAGGCATCCGGTTGGAGACGGGCATGGATTCCATCTGCCCCACCTCGACTCGTTTCCCTAAGGACGACGGCACGGCGGAGCAGCAACTGCTGCGCCAGTTGGAAACCGCGAAGATCGTGGGATCCCCCATAGTGCGCTGTTACCTGGGCAGTATGGCTGACCGCCGGACCGAACTCTCCTTTGAGCAGCACATTGACAGCATGCTAGCCGTGCTGAAGGCGGTGCGCAGCCGCTTCATCGATGCAGGCGTAAAGGTGGCGATTGAAAACCACGCCGGGGATTTCCGTGCGCAGCGCCTGCGCCGGGTGATTGAGGAAGCAGGCAAGGACTGGACGGGCGTCACCTTCGATACCGGCAATCCTTGCTGGACCATGGAAGATCCGCTGGTAGCCCTGGAATACGTGGCCCCTTACGTGGTGACGGCGCACTTGCGCGACTCCTACGTCTGGCAGAACGAGGCGGGCATTGCGGTGCAGTGGATCCGCTTTGGCCAGGGGAACGTGCGTATCGCCGACGTGGTGAGTCGCCTGCATGCCGCGCAACCCAATGTGGTGATGAACCTGGAGACCATCTGCATTGGCAACCGTGCTTTCCCGCTAAAGCAGCCGGATTTCTGGAAGGGCTACGAGGACGTGACAGCGCAGGACCTGATGCCGCTCTATGCCCGAGCCGAGACCGGATTCCCCTTGCCGGACCCGCCCAAGCGCAGCCGGGAAGAAGCGGCGCGCATTCAGTTGGAGGATTCCGACGTGTCCATTGACGGCTTCCGCAAAATCATCCGCAGCCTGGGCAAGCAGGAGGCCTAAGCGGCCTGCGGGTGGCGCGCCCGGAAGAGCGCTATTTGGTGATGGTTTCCGGCTCTATGGCATCGCGGTCTTCACTCACGCCGGCGTGGGCGCAATACCAGTCATAGGTGGATTCCAGCCCGGCGCGCAGTTTGATCTTCGGCGTCCATCCCAGGGCCTGCAGACGAGTGACATCCAGCAACTTGCGCGGGGTTCCGTCCGGCTTGCTGAGGTCCCAATGGATTTCGCCGCGATACCCCACGACATCGCGAACAACATCCACCAGTTCAGCGATGCTGAGATCCTCACCGCAGCCCACATTCAACGGTTGGGCCTCGTCGTAGTGGCGCAAGGCAAACAGGCATGCGTCCGCAAGGTCGTCCACATGCAGGAACTCGCGGCGCGGTTGACCGGAACCCCATACCTCCACCTTTGGCAAGCGCAAAGTCTTGGCTTCGTGAAAGCGACGCAGCAACCCGGGAATGACATGCGAGTGCCGCGGGTGAAAGTTGTCACCCGGGCCATAAAGGTTGGTGGGCATCAGGGCACTG
>JALOKO010000398.1 GCA_025456495.1 Bryobacterales bacterium
GGGTTTCCGCGTCGTCTGGCAACGGTGGGCTGTTTGCTGGTGCTGGCGCTGCATAGCGTGAGTTGCGTGCGACAGGCCGGGGATGCCCTCAGCACGGAACAGGCTTTCCGCGAGGAAGCCAGGTACCGGCTGGCGCAGACCTCCGGACGAACGACGGTGAGCGGGTTGCGCAAACCGGTGACGGTCATCCGTGACACCTGGGGCGTACCCCACATCTACGCACAAACCGAAGAGGACCTGTTCTTCGCGCAGGGTTTCGTCGCCGCGCAGGATCGCCTTTACCAGATGGACATCTGGAGACGTACCGGACGCGGCGAACTGGCCGCTGTCTTTGGCGAGGGCTACATCGAACGGGATCGCATTGCCCGGCTCACCCGCTTCCGGGGGAATGCGCAGGCGGAGTGGGAAAGCTACTCGCCGCGCATGAAGCAGATTGCCGAAAGCTTTACGTCCGGGATTAATGCCTGGATTGCGGAGCTGGAGAGCGGCCACGGCGACCGGCTGCCGATTGAGTTCACCCTGCTGGGTTTCCGTCCCGGGCGTTGGCGACCGGAAGACGTGTTGCTGCGCACGGCTGGTCTGCAGATGACCTACAACGCGGCGGCGGAAATCGCCCGCGCGCGATTGGTGGTGGCGCTGGGTGCGCAGGAGGCGGCCCGCTGGATGCCCACGCAGCCCGACACCGCGCTGACGATCCCCGAGGGGCTTGATCTCAAGGGCCTGGACCAGCGCGTGTTGGAGGTGTATCACGCGGTAACCGGGATCCCCACCCTGGACAGCGCCGACGGCAGCAACAACTGGGTGGTGTCAGGAAAACTCAGCGCGACGGGCAAGCCGCTGATGGCTGGCGACCCGCATCGCAGTGTGGTGATGCCCTCGCTGCGGTATGTCACCCACCTGGTGGGCCCGGGTTGGAACGTGATTGGCGCGGGGGAGCCCGGCCTGCCTGGCGTCGCGCTGGGACACAACGAACAGGTGGGCTTCAGCTTCACGATTGCTGCTTACGATCAGGTGGATTTGTACGTGGAGACCGTCAATCACGGGAAGCCCACGCAGTATCTCTACCGCAATGAGTGGCTGCCGATGACTATCGAGCGGGAACTGCTGGAGGTGAAGGGATACCCGGCTCCGCTGAGCATTGAGTTGAAGTTCACGCGCCACGGACCCGTGATTTGGGAGGATCCCCAGCAGGACCGCGTGGTGGCGTTGCGCTGGGCGGGCGCAGAACCCGGAACGGCTGGATATCTGGGCAGCCTGGCGATGAACGGCGTCACCAACTGGACGGAGTTCCTGGCCGCGGTGAAGCGCTGGAAGATTCCGCCCGAGAACCTGTTGTACGGCGACCGGGAAGGCAACATCGGCTGGCTGGCGGCAGGGTTGATTCCGGAACGGCGCGGCTGGAACGGACTGCTGCCGTTGCCGGGCGAGAGCGGCAAGTATGAATGGGAGAGCTTTCTGCCCACTGAGGAACTGCCCCAGGAGCACAACCCGGAGCGCGGCTTCATCGCCACGGCGAACCACAACATCCTCCCGGAGGGCTATCGCTATCCGGTGGGCTTCGATTGGTCAGCGCCCTATCGTTACCAGCGCATCCAGCAGGTGCTCTCAGAGGGCAGCGCGTTTACGGTGGAGGACTTCCAAAAACTCCAGCATGACGAGACGTCGTTACCGGGCGACATCTGGCAGGGCATCCTGCGCGCGAGCACAGCGCCGTCAAACCGCGAGGCAAGTCTGGCGCGCGAGATGATTCTGGCCTGGGATGGGGTGCTGAGCAGAGAGTCCGGCCCGGGCGCCGTCTACGCGCTGTTCGCACGCCAGGCGCGTTATCTGTTTGTGACCGAAGTGCTTCCAGAGGCGGCGCGTCCCATTCTGGAACCGCGGCTGGACCACCGTGTGTTGGTGCGGGAATTCCAGGCGCTGCCCGCCGCCACGCGTGCTGACCTGCTGCAGCGCGCATTGACGTATGCCTGGCAGACGGCGCAGAAACAGATGGGCGCCGATGCCGCCAACTGGGGTTGGGGGCGGCTCCACTTTGCGCTGTTCCGGCATCCGCTGGCGAACACAGCGGCCCGCGCGGCGGCGTTCAATCTGGGTCCGGTTCCGCGTGGCGGTGACGCCTTTACGGTGAACGCCACTGGCGGTAGCGGATTGCAGCAATCTCACGGCGCCAGCTACCGGCAGATTCTGGACTTCGCTGATTGGGACCGCAGCGTCTTCACCAGCACTCCCGGCCAATCGGGCCAGCCCGGCAGCCCGCACTATGGCGATCTGCTGGAGGGCTGGGGCAAGTATGCCTATGCTCCGCTGCTGTATTCTCGCCAGCAGGTGGAAAAGCACGCATCGAAGACACTGGAGTTGCTGCCCCGCTAGGCACCCCCGCTGTAGGCCAGGGCCATGGGCCAGAGCTGTAGGCCAGGGCCATGGGCCAGAGTCGCACGGCACAGCCATCCGCTAGCGCTGGGCGCCCGGGCCGGGTGGCGTCACCAATGGCCATCAACCGGAATCGTTCCGCTATGGATACGCACAGCCACCTGGACCAGACCGAACGCCAGCGGGCGACCTTCGCGATGAACCTGTCGCTGTTGGTGGGCTTCGCGCTGCTGGCGCTGAAGATGTCCGCGTGGTGGCTTACCGCATCGCCCGCCATTTTTTCCGACGCCGCGGAATCTGTCATCCACGTTGTTGCTGTCGGCTTCGCCGTCTACAGCCTGCGGCTTAGCTTTCGGCCTCCAGACCGCCGCTTTCCGTTCGGTTACGAAAAGATCGCCTTCTTTTCCGCTGGCGTGGAGGGTGGCCTCATCTGTCTGGCAGCCCTGGCCATTCTGGCGGTGGCCGTGCCGAGGCTGGTCTCCGGCGAACCGGCGGAAAACCTCGACGCGGGCATGGGGCTGGTGCTGGCGGCGTCGCTGCTTACCGGCGGACTGGGTTGGTATCTCATCAAGTTGGGCAAGCGGCAGCGCTCATTGGTGTTGGAGGCCAATGGCCGCCACGTGGCCACCGATAGCCTCACCAGCTTTGGCGTAGTGGCCGGGTTGCTGCTGGTGCGCGTAACCGGATGGCAGATTCTGGACCCGCTGGTGGCTATCGCCGTCGCGGCGCACATTCTGCATTCCGGCATCCAGATGTTGCGGGCTTCACTGGGTGGACTGATGGACGGGATTGACCCTGAAATGGACCAGGAAATCCGGGGGCAGTTGGACCTTCTCACCACGGACCTGGGCGTGGAGTATCACGCGCTGCGCATGCGCAACATGGGTCGTGGCGTGAATGTGGAACTGCACCTGCTGTTGCCCTACGGGATGCCGTTGGGAGACGCACACCACATCGCCACCACCGTGGAAGAGCGGCTGGCCAAGGCCCTTCCCTACCCCGTGTATGTCTCGTCTCACCTGGAGGCAACCGAAGACCACGCCACGGTGCATCCGGAAGAGCAAACCCAACTGCCGCCCCGCGGATCGTAAGGCGCACAGGACTGCGCGAAGGCACCGGACCTGGAAGCCTCCAACGCGCGGACGATTAGAAGGAGATGGGCGTTCCCGGACTGAGGTCCAACACCGTAACATCCTTGCCTGCCAGCAGCGCGCGAAGCCCAGCCGAAGTACCGCTGAGTGGCGGGAACGTGCCAAAGTGCATGGGGATGACCTGCTTTACGCCCAGCAGTTCCACGGCCAGCGCTGCCTCCTTGGGACCCATCGTATACAGGTCACCAATCGGCAGAAAGGCCAGCGTGGGCTGGTAAAGCCGGGCGATGAGCGCCATGTCGCCGAACACGGCCGTATCGCCGGCGAAGTACACACTGCGGCCATCCGGCAGGGTGAGGACAAAGCCGGCCGGTTCACCCCCGTAGACCACCTTGTCTCCATCCAGCATGCTGCTGGAATGGAAGGCGTGGGTCATGGTGACCGTGACTCCGGCCACTTGGACGGATCCGCCTTTGTTCATGGAACTGACTCGCTCCACGCCCTTGGATTGCAGCCAGAGCGAGATCTCATAGTTGCAGACCACCATTGCGTTGTCGCGCTTGGCGAACGGGATGACGTCGCCAATATGGTCGCCATGACCGTGCGACACCAGAATCGCGCTTACCGGGGGCACGACGAAATCCTTGGGGGCCGAGGGATTGCCATCCAGCCAAGGATCCAGCAACAGATTCTGCCCATCGGCCAACTGCAGCAAAAAGGATGAATGACCAAGCCAAGTAATGTGCATGATGCCTCCTGCGGTGGGGACGGGAAGCCCGCCCACCGGCTACTGAGAATTGTATCGTGGCGACATGCGCCTGCCCA
>JALOKO010000399.1 GCA_025456495.1 Bryobacterales bacterium
CGCTGATGTCCTGGGTGGCCTCCGGCGAAGCGCTGTAGATCGCAACCCCGGCCAAATGCGCCAGCAGCGCCTCCGCGGACAGATCCTGCAAGAACGGCACCCGGAACAAAGACCCCGCAGACGCCCGCAGCAGCTTCGGGGAATCCGGCGATGCACTGCCCTTCAGGAACACCATTCCCGTCGCGCCGAAGGCCTCCGCGCTGCGAATGATCGCACCCGCGTTGCCCGGATCCTGGATGCGGTCAAGCACTACCAGCAACCGTTGCGCGGCAAAGAAGGCGTCCGCTGCAGGTTGCGGTTTGGCTACCAACGCGAGCACCTGCTGGGAGGTCTCCGTGGCGGACACTGCTTGTAGCGCGCGCGGACTCACCTGCACCCATTCCGGCTGGATCCGATCCGCGTAGCGGCGAATCAATTCCGGCAACTGGCGGGCCGAGGCATACACACGCGGGATCGCAAGACCACTGCGGACGGCCTCTTCCAGCAGCCGCGGGCTCTCGGCAATCCAATAGCGCCCGTCCAGGCACCCACCGTGCGACAACGCCTTGCGCAGCGCTTTCCATTCCGGATTGGCCACGCTTTCCAGGTAACGCACCATCGCGGACTCTTGTGCCGGGGTACGGGAAACCGGGGATGGAGGCGGCAGACGCATCGCAAGCAATCCCATTATCCCGCGATTGCAGCGCAAGGGGCGGCCCGGCGCCGGGCTGGGCCGAAAGTCGGCCGGGTGTTGGCGGATGGCGCGCAACCGCATTGGCGCCATGCAATTTCTGATCCCATAGGATCAGAAGTCATACGCGGCGCTGATCTTTTACGAGCCTACCGTCATGCAACCATCCAGCAGCCTGACGCGAGGATGGCCATAGAGATTCCCGATATTGTGCTGAATTACGCGAAAGCTACTTGTTTCTATAGGGTTCCGTGTCACTGCTGGCAGGATCCGGGAGGGAGCGAAGAAAGGGGTAGTCCGTACCAGTACGAGGTAACAAAGCGTATGGCTGTACTCCTTTGCGATTGCGGGCGAGAATAGGGATGCACATGGATATCTCGGCCGAACAGTCAAGGCGCGCACGGATGGGCGGGTGGATGCTTACCGCCTTCGCGCTGTCGATGTTTCTGGCGCTTGGCCTTGGTCCGCTGCTGCTCGCCGCCATCGTCTTCGCCCGCCAGAATCCCCTCTCGCAAGCCCTCGGCACGGTCGTTGCGCCGTAAGGCCTTACCGCACCGCCCTACTGCCGCTGGCACGTTGTATTCGGCCTTCCGCCTGCCCCCCCATACGCCTGTACGCGCTTGCGTTCTGTTAGGCTAAGCGGGAGATGCGCCACTCTTATTGGAGGAACCCGAGCTTTCTTTACACATGGCTATCGTGGAAAAGCTCCCTTCGTTCTTTGCACAAGTGCAACGAAAAGCGAATAGACAAGTGATCATCAGTACTTATAGTGCGGACATGCTTCATGATAGAAGTATTGGCGCGGAGGAAGTCATCCGACTACAACCAGGATTGGAAGGTACACGGGCGTCGCTGGAGGCGGATGATCCTATCGTTCGCGCGCAGCTCGCTGTAGGCCTTACCATTGCTGATGTCACGATACCGCGAACCAAGCCAGCGAACATCGGGCAACTGGAATTGGGCTTTTAATGACAGGTCCTATTCCGATAAGTCTGGCCGTCGAGGACGAACTCAGCGAGGTTGTTCTTCAACGGCTAATCGTCGCGACCGGCAGGCAGTTTGCTGTCGGCCCAACCTACCGGCGTGGCGGATTCGGATATCTGAAGAAGAGGGCAGTTGCATGGAATTGAATGGCTGCGTACACACCCATCCTGCTGTTGCCTGACCTGGATACGGCCCCGTGCGCTCGCACGAATCACTTCATTTCAGCCGCGGTGGCCCTTGATCTCCCCTGCCCCCGCGCCGGAGGGAACGGAGGAATGAGCCTCCCGTCGGCGACGCGACAGGCTATTCCCAGGCCGGTCTCCGACCCACATGCAGGGCCACTACGCCGAAGGTGAAATGGTGGTAGCGCACTTCGGCGAAGCCGCAATCCTGCATCCAGCGACAGAGTTCCGGTGCGTCCGGAAACTTGCGCACGGAGTTGGGCAAATAACGATACGCTGACCGGGAGCCGGAAATCAACGCCCCCATGCGCGGCAATACGTGATGGCTGTACAGTTCGTAACCGGCGCGGATGAGACGGTTCGGGGGATGCGAGAACTCCAGAATCGCGAGCGTGCCTCCCGGGCGCAGCACCCGCCGTAGCTCCGCCAAGCCTTGATGATAGTGGGCGAAGTTGCGGAAGCCGAAGGCGATGGTGACCAGATCGAGGCTTCCATCAGCTAAGGGCAAGGCCAAGCCATCGCCATCAAACAGGTGAGATTGTAGGCGCTGCCGGCGCAGTTTGGCGGCGGCTCCTTCCAACATGGGATGGCAGAAGTCGCTGCCCAGCAGGGGGCGTCCGGCAGCCCGCTCCAGTTCCACCAGCAGGTCGCCCGTGCCGCAGCAGAGGTCCATCACGCGGGCTTCAGGGTTGCGCAGAATGGGCCGCAGCAGGCGCACGGTGCGGGCGCGCCATAGCCGGTCGATGTTCATCGAAAGCAGGTGATTCAGCAGGTCATAGCGCGGGGCGACTTCGGCAAACATGCCTTGCACCCAGCGGGCAGCTTCCTGTTGCGTGACGATGCCATCGGGCCTGGTTCCGTGGGCCGGTGGCGCGGAGGGTGGGTTTGGCATGCTCATGCGGATTGCGCGGTCTGCAGCAGGGCTTGCTGCGTCGCCCAGTGGATGGCTTCCTGCGGCAGCCCGTGGCGAACCAGCACTTCTCCGATGCGCGTAGGGAGCACGAAGTGTACATTTCCATGCAGCGTCTTCTTGTCGCTTACCAGGCGAGCCAGCAGCGCTTCCGGCGTTACGCCAGCCAGCGATGGGACGGGCCCGTAGGCATTCACGATGCGTACGATGCGCTGGCATTCGGTGTCCGGAAGCATCTCCATCCGCTGCGCCAGCAGCGCCGCGGCGATCATCCCGAAGCCGACGGCCTCTCCATGCAGAAGGCGGGTGTACCCGGTTTCTGCCTCCAGAGCATGCCCCAGGGTGTGCCCGAAGTTGAGGATCCGGCGCAGCCCCCCTTCCTTCTCATCCGCACTCACCACTTCGGCCTTGATGCGGACGCTTTCGGCGATGAGCGTATCCACAGTGGAGGGGTCGCGAGCGAGCACCGCATCGCGCTGGGACTCCAGCAACTCAAACAACCACGGAGTGCGAATCACGCCATACTTGATCACCTCATACAGGCCCGCGACGAACTCCCGTTGGGGTAAGGTGTTCAGCAGATCCGGGTCAACCAGCACGGCCAGCGGTTGATGAAAGGCGCCCACCAGATTCTTGCCATTCACGAGGTTTACGCCGGTCTTGCCGCCGGTGGCCGCGTCCACCTGAGCCAGCAAGGTGGTGGGAACCTGAATCACGGGGATCCCGCGCATGAAGCTGGCGGCGGCAAAGCCCGCGACATCCCCCACGATGCCGCCGCCGAAGGCCAGCACCACGCTGGCACGGTCCCCGCCAGCCTCCGTCATCTGCTCACACAGTGCCTCCACCGCCGACAGCCGCTTGTTCTTCTCCCCGCCCGGAAAAAAAAGCACCGCATGGCGCTTTTCCCGCAGAGCAGCATCTAGGGAAGGGCGATGCAGATCCCATACATCGGGTGTGGTCACAACAAACACCTGGCTGTGGCGAGTCGGCAGCCAGTGGGCAGCGCGCCCGACGCACTCGCGTTCCACGAGTGCAACATATTCCTGCGAGCTTGTCTTGACGGTGTACTGGGGCATCCTTCCCGTTCTACCACGCGCGAGGTGTTAGAATTTGCCTGAGATGACCCCGGACTTCCTCGTCATCGGCGCAGGAGTTGCCGGTCTGCAAGCAGCGATTGAACTTGCTGATGCCGGCGACGTGCTGGTGGTGGCCAAGGACAGCATTTGGGAGTCTTCCTCGGCGTACGCCCAGGGTGGCGTGGCGGTGGCGCTGAGCGATGATGACGAGGTTGCCCTGCATGAACAGGACACCCTTGCCGCCGGGGATGGGCTATGTGATCCGGTAGCCGTGCAGGCGCTGGTGCAGCAGGGTCCGGGCGCCATCCAACGGCTGCTGGATTGGGGCGTCGCCTTTGACCGCGATGGCATGAAGCTGGCCTTCGGTCGCGAGGGCGCCCATAGCCGGAATCGGATCCTGCACGCGCATGGAGACTCCACCGGCCGCGAGATGGCGCGCACCCTCTACCAGAAG
>JALOKO010000400.1 GCA_025456495.1 Bryobacterales bacterium
CCCAACCCCGCCAAGTGGACCGCTGAGACGCCCAACCTCTATCCGTTGTTGATCACCGTCAAGGATTCCCAGGGCGCCGTGCAACAAGTGATCCCCTGGCAGGTGGGTTTCCGCAACGTCGAAATCAAGGGCGCCCAGTTGCTGGTGAACGGCAAACCCATCTACATCAAGGGTGTCAATCGCCATGAGCACGACCCTGACCTGGGCCACGTCCCCACCACCCGCCGCATGCTGCAGGACATCCTCCTCATGAAGCAGCACAACATCAACGCCGTCCGCGCCAGCCACTATCCCAACATCCCCGAGTGGTACGAACTCTGCGATCGCTATGGACTCTACGTCGTGGACGAGGCCAACATCGAGTCCCACGGCATGGGCTATGACGACGAGAGCCTCGCCAAGGATCCCCGCTGGCAGACCGCCCACCTTGACCGCATCGAACGCATGCTGGAGCGCGACAAGAACCACGCCAGCATCATCATCTGGAGCATGGGCAACGAGGCCGGCGACGGCGTCAACTTCCAGAAGGCCAGCGCGTGGCTGAAGCAGCGTGACCCCTCCCGGCCAGTTCACTATGAACGTGCCGAACTGCGCCCCCACGTGGACATGGTCACCCCCATGTACTGGCGCATTGAGCAGATGGTGGATTACGCCAAGTCCAATCCCACCCGGCCCTTGATCCAATGCGAGTATGCCCACGCCATGGGCAACAGCGTAGGCAACCTGCAGGATTATTGGGATGTTATTCAGCAGTACCCCAGTCTCCAGGGCGGCTTCATTTGGGATTGGGTAGACCAGGGACTGCGCCACCGCACCGGCGACGGCATTCCGTTTTTCGCCTATGGCGGCGACTTCGGCGACAAGCCCACCGACACCAACTTCTGCCTGAATGGATTGGTGCAGCCGGACCGCGCACCCAACCCTTCCCTGCAGGAAGTGCGCAAGGTTTACCAGTCCATCCAGACCCGCGCCATCAACGCTGAGGAAGGCCGCTTCCGCATCCGCAACGGCTACTTTTTCCAGGACCTCAGCGCCTTTGAGATCACCTGGGAACTGCTAGCCGATGGTCAGGCGGTGGAACGCGGCGTCCAGCGTCCCATCGCTTTGGCGCCGGGCGAGGAGGCTGACCTGCAGTTGAGCTACTCGCCGCAAACCCTGAAGCCAGGCGTGGAGTACTTCGCCCGCATCTCCTTCCGGCTGGCAGCCGACAGCCCCTGGGCCAAAGCAGGCCATGTGGTGGCCTGGGATGAGTTCCGCTTGAGTGGTCCGCAACAAGGCGGCATCGCATCCAGCGCGGGCATCGGCGAGGGGCTCACTGTCAGTGAAACGGACGACGCGATCACCGTGAGCGGCTCCAACTTCCGCCTCGTCATCAGCCGGAGCAGCGGAAACCTGAGTTCCTGGCAGCAATCCGGAGTCTCCCTTCTGGAGCAGCCGCTCACGCCCAACTTCTGGCGTGTCCCCATCGATAACGACATCGGAAACTTCATGCCGCGACGCCACGGAGTGTGGAGGATGGCTGGCATCCAACGCGCCATCGAAAGCGTGAAGATCACAGAGAGCCATGCGTGGCGGGTAGTGGTCGAGGTGCGGTCACGGCTCTCGGCCGGTGGCGCCGCGTATGTCAACACGTTCACCATCAGCGCGCTTGGAAAGGTGGCTGTGCAAGCGGACTACACCCCGGGCGCGGCGCTGCCCTCTCTCCCCAAGTTCGGCATGCAGATGCAGTTGCCATCCGCCTTTCAGAACATCGCCTGGTATGGCCGGGGACCGCACGACAGTTACTGGGATCGGAAGACCGGAGCCGCCGTGGGACTCTACGCTGGCAAGGTTGAGGACGCCGCGCACCGCTATCTCCGCCCCCAGGAAACCGGCAACAAAGAAGATGTCCGCTGGATGGCTGTCACCAACGATGCCGGCTCGGGATTGCTGGCGGTTGCCGACCAGGCGATGCTCGCGGCTTCCGTGTGGCCCTTCCCCCAGGATGCGCTGGAGCGCGCCACCCACAGCTACCAGTTGCCGCGGCATGGCAGCGTGGTCACCTGGAACCTCGACCACAAACAGATGGGCGTCGGCGGTGACGATAGCTGGGGCGCGCAAACGCATGCCCAGTACACACTGCCCGCCAGCCAGCCCTATCGCTACGCCTTTGTGTTGGTGCCGGTTAGCGCGGCGCGAACGGATTACAACACCCTCAGCAAGACTGCCTGGTGGGGCATGCGCTAGGGCTCGGCTCTCGTCATTCAGAAACGACGCCCTGCAATACCCTAGGGAGCCCCTGCCCCCGCACGCTACAATAGCGGTGGCCATGCAAGCACGTGTGTACGTATCCCTCAAGCCCAGCGTCCTTGACCCGCAGGGCAAGACCATCTGCTCCGCACTCAACGAACTGGGACATCGCAGTATCGCGGACGTGCGTCAAGGCAAGGTTTTTGAAATTACTCTGGACGACAGCGTCGGCCTGGAAGAGGCCCAGGCTCTTCTGCAGTCCATCGCCCATGAGGTGCTGGCCAACCCGGTGATTGAGGAATACCGCGTCGAACTCCAGCCCGCCAACCAGAAGTAAACGTGGATGGCCCCGCCGCCGTCCCGCTCGAACATCCTTCAGGAGGCATTGCAACCATGTGTGGGATTATCGGCTACGTGGGAGACCGGCAGGCTAGCTCACTCATCGTGGAGGGCCTGCGCAAGCTGGAGTATCGCGGCTACGATTCGGCGGGCATCGCCGTGATGGATCAGGCAGGGGACCTGCAGATTCGTCGTGCTCTGGGCAAGTTGCGCAACCTGGAAGACGCCGTGCAAGGCAGTCCTCTCAGCGGCACCCTGGGCATCGGTCATACTCGCTGGGCCACCCACGGACGCCCCAGCGAAGAAAACGCGCATCCTCACGTAGGACCCCAGCGCAAGGTGGCCGTGGTCCACAACGGCATCGTCGAGAACTACAGCGCCCTACGCAAAGACCTGGAGGCCCAGGGCCACCGCTTCGCCACCGAAACCGATACTGAGGTCATCGCCCACCTCATCGAAAAGCATCTCGACGGCTCTTTGGAAGATGCCGTCCGCGCCACCGTCCAGCACCTGCACGGCATCTTCGCCATCGTCGTGGTCAGCACTGCGGATGCCGGCAAAATCGTCGCGGCACGGCAGGGTCCTCCCGTGGTGGTGGGGCTGGGCGCCAACGCCTACTTGGTGGCCAGCGACGTAACGCCACTCCTGTCCCATACCCGCGACCTCTTCTTCCTCGCCGACGGCGATATGGCGATTCTCAGCGCCGATGGCGTCCAACTGACTGACTTCCAGGGCCAGCCCGTCAACCGCGAAGTCACCCGTGTGCTCTGGGACCCCATCATGGCCGAAAAGGGCGGCTTCAAGCACTTCATGCTCAAGGAGATCTTTGAGCAGCCGCGCGCTGTCCGCGAGACCTTCGTCACACGCATCGGACAGGAATCCGGCGCCGTCTACCTGGATGAAATCACCCTCAGTGCGGCGCAACTGAAGGCGGTGCGCCAGATCAAGATCGTGGCCTGCGGGACAAGCTGGCACGCCGGTCTTGCCGCCAAGTTTATGATTGAGCGCCTCGCCCGCGTGCCCGTCGAAGTGGACTACGCCAGTGAGTTCCGCTACCGTGACCCCCTCATCGAACGCGATACCCTGGTGCTGTTCGTTTCGCAATCCGGGGAAACGGCGGATACCTTGGCCGCCCTGCGCGAGGCCGCCGGGAAAGGCGCGCTTACCCTCGCCATCTGCAACGTGCTGGGTTCGTCGCTGGCCCGCGAAGCCTCCGGCTGCCTGCTTACCCACGCCGGGCCTGAAATCGGCGTGGCCTCCACCAAGGCCTTCACCTCCCAACTCACCGCCCTGCTGGTCTTCGCCCTGCATCTGGCCCAGGTGCGCGCCTCCATCAGCGACGCTGAGGGCTTACGCCTTGTTCAGGAACTCGTGCATCTGCCAGCCAAACTGGAAACCGTGCTCACCTTGGACGAGCCGGTGGATAACCTTGCCAAGCTGCTCTACCGCAGCGAGGACTTCCTGTTTCTGGGGCGCGGCATCCATTATCCCATCGCCCTGGAAGGCGCGCTGAAGCTGAAGGAAGTCTCGTACATCCATGCCGAGGGCTATCCCGCCGGCGAGATGAAGCACGGCCCCAACGCCCTCATTGACGGCACCCTGCCCGTCGTGTTTCTGGCCACCAAAGACCGCAACTCCGCCGCCAGTTGCCTCACCTACGAGAAAACCCTCAGCGCCATCCACGAGGTCCGCGCCCGGGAC
>JALOKO010000401.1 GCA_025456495.1 Bryobacterales bacterium
GTCCGTCTGGTATTCCCAATCGCAGTGCACGTAGCGATCAAGAGCACCTTGTTGTGCGTCATCGGGCGTGATTTGTGCGTAGAACCGAATTTCAGCAACTCCCCTGGCCGAATTCCCCTCCCCAGTCCACGCAGGATCCCTGGGATTGCGATGGTTGAACAACGCGAGAGACCGCTGGCCCCCTGGCTGGCGACGCACGAAATCGGTCTCCGCAAGAGAGGGGTTCAAACGAAAGATGAATCGGTTCACATTTAGCTTCGGAAAGTATGTCCTCTGGCTGTCGCTGGTGGCATTGATCGTAAGTCCAATCCGGGCACAACAAATCTCCGGCAGCATCGCTGGCGGGGTAAAGGACGAACAGGGCGCGGTGATTGCAGGCGCTAAGGTCACGCTGGTGAACGTGACCCAGGCTGGCGTTCGTGAAATCACAACGGGCGCGGATGGGCGATTTGTGTTTACGCCGCTCCAACCGGCCACCTACACGGTGACCGTCGAGGCCCAAGGCTTCAAGAAATACGAAATCACCGAAATCAAGATGTTTGCCAGTGACCGTATCGCACTTCCCGACATCGTCCTTAGCCTGGGAGCTGTGGCCGAAACGATTACCGTGGAAGGCAACGTGGTGATGTTGCAGAGCGAGAGCGCAGAACGTTCCGGGGTGCTGACAGGCCGACAGGTGGTGGACTTGGCGTTGGCCAACCGCAGCTTCTTTGGACTAGCCGGAACGATTGCCGGGGTTACCTTGCGTGGGGACGGCTTGGGCAGTATTTTCGCCAATGGCAGTCGCGGCAACCAAAACAACCTCACGGTAGACGGAGTTACCAACGTCGACACCGGCTCGAACGGCGGCCCGCTGGCCACACTGAACATCGACCAGATCGCCGAGTTCAAGATTGTCACCAATTCGCAGCCGGCGGAAATGGGACGCTCCTCGGGCGCAGCGATTCAGGTGGTTAGCAAGAGTGGCACCAGTGAATTCCATGGGACCGCGTATTGGTTCCATCGCCACGAAAGCCTGAATGCCAACAACTGGCGGAACAACGCCGACGGCATCGGCCGGAACCGCTTCCGCCGCAACGTGTTTGGATATAACGTCGGCGGGCCGGTGCTACTGCCTGGCACCAATCTGAACAGGAACCGCGACAAGCTTTTCTTCTTCTGGAGCCAGGAGTTTCAGCGCCAACTTGTACCCAACGGTATTCGCAGCGTTCTGGTGCCAACGGCTGCCGAGCGGCAGGGCGACTTTTCCGCCACCGTGGAAGCAACCGGTGCGCCCGTTACCATCCGCGACCCCCTGGCGGGCGCGCCCTTTGCCGGGAACCGCGTCCCGGCCAATCGTATCAGCGCGGATGGCCAGAAGATTCTGAACTTCTACCCGATGCCGAACGCGGCCGGAATCGCGCCGAACTTCAATTTCCAAACGGCACAATCCCACGATTTCCCACGACGTGAGGAATTACTGCGTGGTGATTACAATATCACGGATAACTGGAGATTCTATTCCCGCTTTGCGAATACCTTATCGCAGCAAGACATGGCCTACGGGCAGTGGAATGCTGACTACAATATTCCCTTTGGCGCAATGAACTTCGGAAACGGTGGCTGGAGCTACATGGCGAACCTCACCACCATCATCAATCCAACCCTGACTAACGAGTTCATCTTCGGCTCAAGCCGCAACGATTTGAACATTGATCCTGTGGATAACGCTTTTGACAGGTCTGCCCTTGGCTTGTCCTACCAGATGCCTTTTCAGAGCGCCGACAGCCTGGGCTTGATTCAGAACTGGCGCTTCAACGTGCCGAATGCACCATTTACGTCGTTTAATGGCACACCGTTTCGCAACTTCAATCACACCTTTGACTTCACGAACAATATGACCAAGGTGTTCTCCAGCCATACATTGAAGGCCGGCGTTTACCTTCACAAGAGCCTCAAGGACCAGACCGCGTTCACATCGGTGAACGGTGATATCTGGTTCAATCGGAACGCGCAGAATCCACTGGATACCAACTGGGCGTACTCGAATGCGATTACCGGCACCTTTGAACAGCTTGCTCAATCGAATGTGGTGCGCAATGGTGAGTATCGCAATTGGAACGTCGAGTGGTTTGTCCAGGACACCTGGAAGGTAACGCCCAAGCTGACGATTGACTATGGCATGCGGTTCTATTGGATCCAACCCCAATATGACCGGGCGCTGCAGACCTCCTCATTCAACCCCGGGCTTTGGAACGAGGCGCACCGGGCTGCCCAATGGCAGCGTGGACGCAACGCGCAGGGTGCGTTGGCAGCCATTAACCCGCTTACGGGCGCTGCCGGTCCCTTGGCTTTAGTTGGCTCCATCATCAACACCGGCAATAGCTTTATTGATGGGCTGTATGTCAACGGGATTGGTCTTTCCAGCGACCCCAACTATCCGCGTGGACTCATCAATGATCGAGGGATTCACTATGCGCCACGACTGGGTTTGGCCTGGAACTTCGCCGACAAGATGGTGCTCCGCGCGGGTGGCGGTGTTTTCTACGACCGATTCCAGGGAAATCCGGTCTTTGATATGTTGCCCAACCCCCCATCTACCATCCGACCCACCTTCTTCTTCGGTACTCTGGATACCATTCAGAACCTTCAGGGTACCTTTTTCCCGGCCAATCTGAGAGGGTTTGACCAGGGAGGACATATTCCCACCACCTACAACTGGAACGTTTCCATTCAGCGGGAAATGCCCTTCAATATCCTTTTTGATGTGGGCTATGTGGGCATGGCGAGTAATCACAATCTGTCCATTCAGAATCTGAACCAGATGCCCTTTGGGAGCGCGTGGTTACCGGAAAACCAGGACCCCACGAACGCCAATCCGCAGTTTGACGGAACCACCACCAAGAATCTGCAGCTCTACCGGCCGTTCGGCGGTTACGGAAATATCAACGTCACCAATTTCGGCGCCTTTTCCAATTACCATGCGATGCAGATGAGCGCGAATCGGCGCCTGGGCAAGTCACTTACCTTTGGGGTTGCGTACACATGGAGCAAGGTCATGGGAATTGCCGGTGGTGATGGCGATGTACTGCATCCCACCAATTTCCGGTCGGCAAACTACGGCCCGTTGTTCTATGATCGCACCCATCAAATGGTAGTGAATTACGTCTATGAGCTACCGAAATTGGGTGAGAAGCTAGGCAACAACTGGTTCAGCAAGGGCGTACTGGACGGCTGGGTGGTCTCTGGTCTCTCCACGATGTCCACGGGTGAACCGGTAGACATCGGATTCTCCGTTGCGGGTTTGGGCGGCGCCGATGTCAATCGCATCTGGACCGGCTCAGAGACCTTTGGCCCCCGTGTCGCTTATGCGAGCCACCCCAACCTTTCCCGCGGTCAACGCGAGATCGACGCGTTCATTGACACGTCGGTGGTGCAGATGCCTGCAGTCGGGTCACAGGGTATCGATTCCGGGTCTCGCGTCGCGCGCAACCCGGGCATCAACAACTGGGATGTCTCCCTCTTCAAGAACATCTATTTCGGTGATCAGAATCGATTCCTGCAACTCCGCTTCGAGATGTTCAACGCTCCCAACCACACGCAGTTCTCAGGGTTCAACACCGGTGCGCAGTTCAACCGCGCGACCGGGCAGGTGGCCAACCTGCCGGTGTCACGCGGCGGAACGGGCGGTCGTTATGGATTCGGCGCGCTCACCGGCGCCCGCGATCCGCGGCTGATCCAGCTTGCCATGAAGTTTTACTTCTAGTGAGCGAGGGTGCACATCGAGGTGGAAGGCAAGCATCGCCCGCCGGTGGGAAACCATCGGCGGGCGATACACTGTTAGCGATGCGCAGCCTGATTGCCATACTGGTGTTGGCGGCTTGTTCGTTGGCGCAGCAGGATGCGCTGTCGGCTGGCCAGCGGGCCTTGGCAGCAGGCGACCTGACGCAGGCCGAAACGCTGTTCCGCGAACACTTGCAACGGCAGCCCAATGACCCCCGGGCGCTGAGCAACCTGGCTGCTGTCCTTTCGCGCCGCGAGCATTTCTCTGAAGCTGTAAAGCTGTACCGCCAAGCCATCAGCGGCGCGCCGCAAGTGCCCGAGATCCGCTTCAACCTGGCCATCGCGTTGCTGAAGAGCGGGCAGGCGGCAGACGCTACGCAGGAGCTTCGCACCTTCCTGCAGGCGCGTCCGCTGGAGATGCGGGCACGCCAACTGCTGGGGGTGAGTTTGCTGGAGGCGGGAGACTTTCGCGCAGCCATCCAGGAATTGGAACAGGTGCGG
>JALOKO010000402.1 GCA_025456495.1 Bryobacterales bacterium
ATGTTGTAGGTGACGATGCGTAGGGTTACCCCCTGGGCCAGCAGCGCCACCGTGGGCAATACCATCAACAGCACGCAGCCCAGCAGCCGCCCATGCCATGGCGCTGCAATTGCGGCCACGGCCATACGCGTTAGGGTGCGGGAAAAGGGTGAACTGCCCAGGAGAATCACGCCACTTCTACGGTATCGCAGTCAGGGCGCCCTTCTGAAACGCCTCGGCAGGCTGCTGCACAATCGCCCACGCAAATATCCCGCTGAACACTGCCCTCCCATCTCTTCCATCACACGCTGGCCTCGCGCCCGCCCGCGCGAGCTGCGCATCGTGCACCGTTTGCGCAACACTTCCCCGGGGCACGTGCATCTTATGAGCATGTCGGAAACAGCAGTGCAGCGGATTGTGGTGGTGGGTGGCGGATTTGCGGGTGTCACCCTTGCACAGAAACTTGAGCGCCATGTCGGGCAGGACGCTGAGATCGTGGTCATCAGCGCGGAAAACCACATGGTCTTCACGCCCATGCTGCCTGAGGTGGCCGCCCGCACGGTGAATCCGCTTCACATCGTGGTGACCGGCCGTGAGATGACCCGGCGTACGGTGTGGATGAAGGCGAAGGTCACCCGTGTAGACACCGCCAATCATCGCGTCGTCTATGAGGACGATCGCGGAAACCCGCATCAGTTGGATTACGCCCACCTGGTTGTCGCCTGCGGGGCCGTGGTGAACCTGGACGCCATTCCCGGGATGGCCGCGCACGCGAATCCCTTAAAGAGCATCGGCGACGCCTTGCAATTGGGCAACGCGCTCATCGCCCTCTGTGAGCGCGCCGCGATTGCCCGGCCCGAAGATCGCGAGGGCATCCTCAGCGTCGTGGTGGTGGGCGCCGGATTCTCTGGCGTGGAAATCGCCGGCAACATTGCTGACCTCCTGGAGCGCGTCAAGCTCTACTACCCCATGCTGTCGACAGTTCAACCCCGCATCAGCCTGTTGCAGCGCGGCAAGCGCGTCCTGCCCGAACTGGCCTACGAAAGCCTCTCGGAATTCGCCTACAAAAAGCTGCGCCAGCGCGGAGTGGATGTGATGCTGGGCGTGAGCGCCAAGGAGGTCACCGCGCAGCGCGTCATTCTCGGCAATGGCGAATCCATTCCCGCCGGCCTGGTGGTGTGTACCATCGGCACCGCCGCCAATCCCCTGCTGGACACCATCGGCGTCCCCTTGGAGCAAAAGCGTTTGCCCACTGATCCTGACATGCGCGTGCGTGGCCTTCGCAACGTGTGGGCCATTGGCGATAGCGCCCTGGTGCCCAATGCAACCACCGGTGAATGCTCACCGCCCACCGCCCAGTTCGCCTTGCGACAGGCCGTGCAACTGGCCGCCAACCTCCACCGGGAACTGCGCGGCAAGCCCACGAAACCATTCGCCTTTCGTCCCCTGGGACTCATGGCCGCCATCGGCCACCGCAACGCCGTCGCCGAAGTGATGGGGCTGAAGATTTCCGGCTTTCCCGCCTGGTTCTTGTGGAGGGGCGTGTACTTGTCGAAGTTGCCCAGCCTCGCCCGGCGCCTCCAAGTGGCCGTTGACTGGGCCTGGGAACTCTTCTTCCCGCCAAACTCCGTCGAGCTAAGCGCGCAAAGTGATCGCAAGACTGACCTCGCACATTTTGCCGCCGGCGACTACATCTACCGCAAAGGGGACCCCGCACAGCACCTCTTCCTGGTGCAGCGGGGTAGGGCCGCCATTTACCGCGATGAGCAGTTAGGGCCGGTGGGCTCCCTGGAACCCGGCGATCACTTTGGCGAAGGTTCCCTGCTGAACGACGAGGGCGAGGCCAGGCGAAGCGTCTCCGTGCGCGCCATCACCGCAGTGGACGTGCTGCGGCTGGGTAGGCACGACTTCCGCCGTTTGGCTGATTCCATGACCGTGCTACGCCAGGGAATGTCCCGCGAGTTTCTGCAGCGTCGCGGCTCCACCGCCGCCATGGAGTTGTTGATGTCTCAGCCCGAGTTGTACGATTTCCAGGTCAGCCGCTTTCTTCGCCCAGACCAACGCCCCATTGGGGAAGACGCCACCCTGGGCATGGTGGTGGACCTGCTGGGAGACAACGCGTCTGGATTCGCCGTGGTGGATGAAAGCAGCCGCGTGACCGGGTATGTCAGCCGCACGGAGGTCTACGCCGCCATGCAGCGCCACCTGCCCTTGAATGCCCCGGTTACCGCCTTCATGCTGAAAGATCCACCCGTGGCCACGGCGGACGATAACGCCATTGCCGCCACCCTGAAGCTGCTGCGCCACGACATGGAACTGCTCCCGGTGGTGGACGATCTGCAGTCCCGAAAGCTGGTTGGAGTGGCCTGCCCGCTGGATGTATTCCGTCAGGTATCCACGGCGCAATCCCCAAAGACGGCGTCCACGGTCGGCTAACGCCACGCCGCCAGCGACACGCCGCCAGCGACACCGTCCCCAGCGACACCGTCCCTGCGGCCTTCACGGTCCCCAGGCCTTCAGCGAAGTGCAGCCTCAGGCTGCCGCGCGGGCCTTGCGCGCCTGCATGAAGCTCCGCACGGCCGCCGTCAGGAACACCGTCAGCACCACGGACATAATCGCCCGTGCCACCGCCGCCGCGGGCCGCGCAACCTCGGCGCCCGATAGCAACGCCATCGCCTGCGGAATGCCGCTCAAGCTGCCCAACAGGCCCAGCACGGCCAATAGCGCCGCAATGTGCATAAACAGCTTCGTCCGCGCCGGATTCTTGGCCAGTTGTCCACAAGCCGCCAGCAAAATTCCAAACACAGACGGGATAAACGCCGTGAGGCTGGAGGTCCCGCTGGCAAAGTAAGCCCCGGCGCCCAACAGAATCAGAATGGCGCCAGTGGCAACGGTAAAGTTCTGCATGATGATTCCTTCCTTCACCTTGGATGCGGCATACCCGTCCCGCGATGCTGGCCAAGCGTCCATCCCGCCTCACGCAAGCCCGCGCTCCCACTGAAGCCGCCCGCCACCCGCCATCCGCTGGTCCTGTTTCCGGTCACTCGCCGCACGTCGCGTCGCACGCCTCCCCCAAGGCTGTTTGCCGCCATGCTGGGAAGCGCGGCTTGGTTGTACACTGATAGCGATGTTCCTCACTACCTCTATCCCCGTCCAACGAGTTCTGTTTTCCGCTCTGGCCTTTGTGCTTGCCGGCGCCCTTTCGCTGCCCGCCCAGCAGCGGCCAAAGCCTCCGGGCGAACGCTGGGTGGAGCTGTTTAATGGCAAGGATCTTGCCGGATGGGTACCCGTCGGCAATGAGAAGTGGACCGTTGAGGAAGGGGCCATTCATGGCCAGGGCGTCACCAAAGAGTACGGCTACCTGCGCACCGAAAAGGAATACCAGAGCTTCCATCTCTTCCTGCGCTTCAAAACAGAAGCCAATGGCAATAGCGGCGTCTACTTCCACACCAAGTTCAAGCCCGGGACCGTGGATGTCTCCGATGGTCGCCAGTTTGAGATTGACCGCGTGCTGGGTCATCATTCCTGTGGCGTCTATGGTGACAACGCCGGTTGGAAGGCTTGGCCCGCCCCTGAATTCGAGGGCCTGCTGCGTCCCACGGATTGGAACGACATGCTGCTCAAGGTGGAGGACAACCGCTACGAATGCTGGCTGAACGGCATCAAGATGCTGGATTTTACAGACCCCAAGCAGGGCGCCAAGGACGGCTGGATTGCGCTGCAGTTGCATTCCGGTGGCGAGGGCAACATGCGCTTCAAGGACATCCGCATTCTGGACCTCTCCCGCCGCTAGCCTTTCCAGGCGAGGCCTGCGTTGTTCCCCCAAACGCGCGCCTCGCCTCTCCAGTACTCCGCTAAACCCTGATATTCCTCTCTTTTTTCCCTGGATTCATTCCGCACTCGGTGGTACACTTCCCAAGTGGGAAGTCTTACACAAATTCAGACAAGCGGATCCCCTGTGCCGCTTCCAGAAGCAGGGCGCATCTCTTCGTTGTTGATCAAGCCCGCCTCGGCCTTGTGCAATCTCGACTGCCAGTATTGCTTTTACCTCGACCGCGATCTGGACCCCTACAAGGAGGTTGCCAAGCGGCGGATGTCCCACGAGACCCTGCGAAAACTGGTGGAGTCCTACCTGTTTTATTCCCACCCCCATTCCACATTTGCCTTTCAGGGCGGTGAGCCCACCTTGGCCGGGTTGCCGTTCTTCGAAAAGCTCATTGAGTATCAAAAGCGCTACGGGCGCGCCGGGCAGGCAGTCAGCAATGCCCTGCAAACCAAC
>JALOKO010000403.1 GCA_025456495.1 Bryobacterales bacterium
ACATTCAGCTTCTCGCGGGTGCCATCCAGATGGGTACGAATGACGTCCGCCAGGGCCACCACGCGCGCCCCGGCAAATTCGGGAAAGAAGGGGGCAATCCAGTTACCGCGCCCACCGCAACCCACGATGCCCACTTCCACTGTGGAGTTCGCCTGCGACCCGAACACCGTCTGCGGCTTCGCCACCAGGATGCCGGTAGCGGCGGCGGCTTTCAGAAAATCCCGGCGCGGGGCGCCCGCAACGGGCGCGTCTACAATCACGGTCGGATCCTGGGACATCAGCAGCACCTCCGGGCGTAGAATCGGAGTCCGTGCGCGCGCGACCAGGTCGCAAGCGGACTCCGCGTCCTCAAAGTATATGGCAACGGGCGGACAACGGCTACTGTCCGCCCAGCCTACTGTCCGCCCAGCCTACTGTCCGCCCAGCCTACCCTGCCAAACTGCTGCATCACGGGCGCCTGCGGCCACGGAAGCCCGGAACGCCATTCCAGGTGGCGGCTATCGCCGGGCGCATCGGGGCTCGGCAGCTTCCCGGGGCAGGATATTGGCGGGAATCACCGGACGTACACCGCGTGCAAGAACGACCTGATTGGGGCTGTTTGGCGGATCCCAGTAGTACAGCACCCCACTGGGTGTTCCCAGATAAGCGCGGTAGCCGGAAACTCCACGTCCGCGTGCCCTGGTGGTCGACAGGTCCACGGGGGAGAAATAGTCCCCAATGAACATCCGCACGCCGAAGGGTGTCGCTTCCCGAGTAAGTTCACCGGTACCTCGCGCGCGACGATCATGGTGGCAGCCCAATGTAGCATCCCACGGGCCACGGAAGGTGTAGTCGCCATGCGTATGGTAGTGGCCCACTTCCACTGCATTCGGTGGAATCCGTATCCAATCAAGATCTGCATTTCCCCGGTCCCAATCTGTATTGCCGCGATGCGGGATGGTATAGTTGTATCCCTGGGAGGTCCGGTAAATCAGCCCTGCATATTCGAAGTTCTCGATGATGGAACGCGGATTGATCACGCGCAGGATATGTATTGCCGCTTCATTCGCGGTACGAAATTGCATTCTGCCTCCGAAACTCCAGCTTGTTAGCTTTGTTGATTGAAGCGCTAATCCGGCGCCCTTAATCGGTGCAGCGTGATTACTCCATCCGGTGGATCAAATGTAAACTCAGCCAGGCCTGGAAGCATCCAAACAACCTCCAGTCGGCGCTGCAAAGCCAAAATCGTGAGCCGGATGCCGCGCCGACACAACCGGGTCACCAGGACCACTTGACTGCCTCTGGCTGGCGACCTCCGCCCACAGGCAAATACTGCGTGAAGCTACCGTCCAGGACGCAGCCGGTGCCTTCGAGCCATCGAAGTACCATCGTTCTGACGCCATTTTCATGGTACTTCCGGCCACAACGCATTCCCGGTCGCAATTTGGCCAACACGGGCAGGAGCCCCCACAGTCTAGTACCTAGGTCGTCTAACCAACTTCTTTTCAACATGATGGCGGTGAATCCCTACAGTGCACCCGGCAGAACTGACGCTGTACTGCTATACCTTATCCTTATCTTCGCCTAGCCATATTGAGACTCCATGCGGCAAAGTGGAGATGTGCCGACCAGATTCCGTCGGCATTCAGCCGGGAGTGGAAGCCACTCGGCAACCATCCACCACCAGGAGCACGCTTTGATGCGAACGCCAAGATCCGTTGCGAAGATCCTTGTTGCCGGACCTGTAGGGTCAGGAAAATCTACCTTTGTGCGTACATTGTCCGATACGCCCTTTGTGGATACCGATGTCATGGCCAGTGAGGATATTGGCAAGCTTGCCACCACGGTGGGAATCGACTTCGGCACGCGCAACGTGGACGACGTCCGCATACTGCTGTTCGGAGTCCCGGGGCAGGACCGCTTTGACTTCATGTGGGAGGTCACCTGCGAAGGCGCACAGGGCTTGGTGCTTCTGGTTGCCGCTGATCGTCCCGCCTGCTTCATCGAAGCCAAGCGGACTCTCCGATTTCTACGCGAACGCATCTCAGTACCAGTAGTTATCGGTCTGACCCGCTCTGACATTGGGGAGCAATGGGACCCCAACGAGGTCGGCGCTTACTTGAATGTTCCCCCCGAATGTGTTGTAAACATTGATCCGCGCGATGCGGCAAGCTGCATGGAAGCGCTTCGACTGCTCTTTGAGTACGTGAGTCCTAAATCGAATTTATTGACATCTCGGGAATCATTTGCGCTCGTTTAGGAGTACAATTCAGCCATGGAAGCCGCCATCTATCAACGCATTGAGGCACCGCTGGAGGAGCTATCGTTGGCAACCCGCGGAATTCGCGGTTGCCTGCTGGCAACGGCGGATGGAGTGACCATTGCGCAACGCAATCTGGATGACCAGGCCGAATCCCTTGCCGCCCTCAGCGCCTCCGCGCTCGGCATCGGGCGCAAGGTGAGCATGGTGGGCGAGTGCGGCTTGCTGGAGGAAATCTGCTTCAAGGGTGTCGAGGGGTGGATTAGTGTGGTCGCGGTTGGGAATCGGGCGGTACTCAGCACCGTGGCCTTCGAGGGCTGCAGTATCGGCATGGTGATGTACTATTCCCGTAAGTACGCCGACGAGATCCTGGCAATCATCGACCCGGAACAAGCGCGCATGCGCGATGAGCAGGAAGACGAACGAGAGGAAGAGGAAGCCGGCAGCATGCGGAGCGCTCTCCGAGCCTTGGCTGCGCTGGACGCTGCCCCCGTAGAGATCGAGGAGCACGCGGAGCTGCCCTAGCGAACCGTGAGTTCCATTTCCAGGAAGTCCGCATCTGATTGCCGCGATCTCCGAATCTGGAAGCCCATCGCTTGGATTGATTCGGAGCTGCCCTAATTCGGGTGTCGCCTGGATTTCCGTCAAGGAAGCCGCGAGGGGCATCCGGCAGGTACCCAACGCAGGTAGGCGGCGAAGATCCGTGATTGTGTGTCCCTCATACCGCCCACCCCATTCAGCCCGGACTGGCGCCTCATCCCGTGCCGTCGTTAGCGACCCCCTGTTTGCCGAACGTCGGCTACGGTAGCCCCAGCCATCCTCCGTTCATGGTTGCAGCAGTAGTTGCAGTACACTCCTACCCAGAGATTGCGCGAAGGGTGGATCGTAGTTCGACAACACAATCACCACCAGTTTCCGGTCCGGTACAATGCGCATCACGGCATTCATTCCCGGTGCTCCGCCGGAATGTCCAATCACCCGCGTCCCGGCAACACTCATCTCTTGGAATCCATAGGCATACTTGGCTTGCGCTTCAAACGGCAGGTTCACTTTCCCTTCCGTTAATATCCCAGTGTGCTTCGCATCCAGGAGATGATTCCCCAGCAGAGCATTCGCAAAACGGCGGAGGTCCCCTAAGGTGGAGTAACCTCCTCCAGCAGGACCACCACGCGGAGGTAAAGTGTGGGTATTGGGCTGGGTAGCGGGCCTCGTGTTGAAGATATCAGCACCGTTGAATCGCGTATAGCCTTGTGCAAGCCCGTCTACTTGCTCAGTGACGCGGCTGTTCCCCGTTTGCATCATGCCTGCCCGTGCAAAAACGTGCTGCTTCAGATAGTCGTCGTACGACATCCCGGATACTCGTTCCACGATCAGTCCCGCCAGCAGCATCCCCGCATTCGAATATGACCAATCCGTCCCCGGCTCAAATTGCAGCGGTTCGTCCGAAAAGAACGGGTAGTAATCCTCAAGCCTTTGAATTCCGTGCTTCTGCCGGTCGAACATCTCTCCAAAATAGTCTCCAAGCCCCGAAGTATGCGTCAGCAAGTGGTGCATCGTGATTCGCTTTGCATGGTCCTGGTTGGGATAGTCCGCCAGATAGTTTGAGATTGGTGCGTCCAAGTGAATCTTACCTTGCTGTACGAGTTGCAGCGCGGCGGTGGCAGTAAACATCTTGGGCATGGACCCAAGGTGAAACTTGGTCTCAGTCGAGTTCGGAGTCGGAGGCTGAAGGCGCGCGGATCCGGTTGCCATTTCCAGCAGTGTTTTGTCCCCTCGGGCAATCAGTACGGCCCCGGAAAACTGATGCTCCTTGGCAGCCTGTTCTACGGCGCGCCGTATTTGGACCAATCGTCCGCGTTCATCCTCCTTAGGGTCACGAAGCAGCTGATCGATATAGGCACGGATTGCCGGCATCGTGTCCCACTGAACAATCTGGTGTGGCGCTTCGTCTGCAACCGTCACACGCACGGTGAGCCTTCGATCTATCTTGCGCGCGCGCAGGATCGCTTCGGCTTCG
>JALOKO010000030.1 GCA_025456495.1 Bryobacterales bacterium
GCCGTGGTGGGGGCGCTGTGCGTGACGGTGCTGCTGCGACAGTATCGGGGCTGGCGACTGATGGTGGGCGGGTTTGTGCTGGTAGGCCTGGGCGCGCTGGGATTGACTGGCAGCGTTTGGCTGTTGGGCTTCCTGGGGAGTTGCCTGCTGGGCTTCGGATTGGGGATCGTGAACCCGACCGCGAATCTGGCGGCAGCGTCGATGTGGCCAGGCCGCACCGGATCTGCCCTCACGCTGCTGAACCTCTTCTTCAGCGTGGGAGCGATGGGGGCGCCGCCAGTGATTGGCTATTGCATTCAGCAAGGGTGGAGCGTTTGGTTTCCTGCGGTGTACGGGTTGGTGACGCTGGCCGGGGCGGCGCTGGCCTGGCGCGTGGACTACGTCGGGAGGCCTGTGCGCGATGGCGGTGTGGTGGCCGATGCCGGCAGCCAAGCGGACGCTGAGGCAAGGGCTGGGCTGGGCGAGCCAGCGTCGCCACGCCAAGCCGCCGGGCTGATGCCGTTTACCGCGGCGTCGATGGCCCTGCTGTTCCTGTACGTGGGCGTTGAGGTGAGCCTGGGCGGGTGGTCAACTACTTACATGCTGCGCACCACGGACGCGCACGCAATGCTGGCGGCCAGCGCGCCGTCGGCTTTCTGGGGCGCCATCCTGGTGAGCCGCCTGCTGAGTATCGCCATTCTTCCCCGGGTAGGCATGCTGGCAGTGCTGGTGATGGGGAGCGCGATTGCGTTGGTGGGCAGCGCGTGGATGCTGGCCGCGCCCGGCGCAGCGATGGTGCTGCTGGCGGTGGGCGTTGCCGGGTTTGGATTGGGCCCTGTGTTTCCCAATGGCGCAGGCTATTATCTGGAACACGGACGGGAGCGGGCGATGCGCCTGACGGGGGTGGTGTTCGCTTCCGGATCAGTGGGTGGCGCGGTGTTGCCGATGCTGATTGGGGTGGCATCTGAGCGGAGCGGCGATCTGCACCTGGCCCTGGGGGCGATTCCCGTGGGGGCAGCCCTGATGCTGGCGGCTGTCGGCATCACAGCGTGGCTACGTCCGGACCGGCGCGGGGAACGCGTGGTGGTAGGCCGAAACGCGTGACAGGGCGGCTTGAACGGGCGCACTGGGGCTTTGAACGGGCGCACTGGGGCTTGAACGGGCGCACTGGGGCTTGGTCAGGAAACCCGGTGGCTGAACAGAGGACCCGGGAATGGTTGCGCAGTCGCGCTGTTTGCATGTGGTTGCCGGTCGCAGTTACCGGGGGAATGCTCCCGGGTGCTTGAGGCTGCTTGATTGCTCGCGTTGGTTGGCGTCTGGTCCGCGTCCTCCACGCGCGCGTGTTCCGAGATAGAATAGCGGGCATTCAGGAGGCTCTTGATGAACGAAACATCCAGCAGCAGTTCAATTGTGGCCGCGAAGGCCATCCCCTCTCGCCGATCCTTTCTTGGGGCGGCGTCCTCAGCGGGCGCGGCCGCGTCGGCGTTTATGATCATCAAGCCGCAGCTTGTGCGCGGCCAGGGCAAGGAGCGCCTGAAGGCGGGGCTGGTGGGCTGTGGCGGGCGTGGCACGGGCGCCATGATGGACCTGCTGCAAGGCACCGAGAACGTGGACATCACGGCCATGGGCGATATGTTTGAAGATCGCCTGGAAGGGTCGTTGCGAACCGTTCGCGAACGGGCGGAGAAGGCAGGGATGGCCAACCGGATCAAAGTGGAGCCGGACCATCGCTTCATGGGTGCGGAAGCCTACAAGAAGGTACTGGCCACGGACATCGACATCGTGATGTTGTGTACGCCTCCGGGTTACCGCGCGCTGCATTTTGAGGCAGCCATCAAGGCGGGGAAGCACCTGTTTGCGGAGAAGCCATTTGCGGTGGATGCCGTGGGTTGCCGCAAGGTGATGGACGCCTGTCGCGAAGCCACGCGCAAGAACCTCACCATCATGACGGGCGCGCAGCGCCGCTACCAGCAGGAGTACGTTGAGACGGTGGACAAGATCCGTTCTGGCGCCATCGGCGAAATTCTCTCAGCGGAAGCACACTGGGAGGGCACCCCGGTGATCCAGCAGCGGACGCGCAACCCGCAGTGGAGCGATAGTGAGTTCCAGCACCGCGCCTGGTATTCCTTCGTTTGGATTTGCGGCGACCAGATTGTTGAGCAGCACCTGCACAACATCGACGTCATCAACTGGGTGATGGGTATGCATCCGGTGAAGGTAACGGCGATGGGTGGGGCGGCATGGCGACCGCGCGAAGACGTTTACGGCAACATCTACGACCACGTGGCGTCGCAATTTGAGTATCCCAATGGAGTGCGTATGCTGAGCTATGGACGGCAATATCCGCGCGAGTTGGGCTACAACAACATCAGCGAACTGGTGGTGGGCAGTAAGGGCAAAAGCGATTGCCGGAACATGGGCACGCGGGCCAATGTGAGCCCCTATGTGGCGGAGCACACCGCAATGGTGGCCTCAATTCGCGGGGAGCGTCCATACATCAACGATGGCTTGGCGGTGGCCGAAAGCACAATGACCTGCATCATGGCGCGCGAATCGGCCTACAGCGGCATGACCATCACGTGGGACATGATGATGCAATCCAAGCAGGACCTGATGCCGAAGGACTTGAGCAATGAGGCCAAGATTCCAGTGCCGCCGCTGCCAGTGCCGGGCGTGTACAAGTTCGTGTAGGCGGACAAACCAACGCCATCGGGACAGCGGAAGGGGCGGGGCCGCAAGTGGCTCCGCCCTTCGCGTTCGTGGCCCTAACCCAAGGGGCTAAGCCAGCCGTCATGCAGACGGCGCCAGGAGGAGAGCAGGATGGACAGACGCAGTTTTCTTCGCACGTTCGCGGCATCGCCGTTGGCGCTGCATGCCGTGGCGCAGGAGACGCGCCCGCCCAACATCATCTTCATCATGGCCGACGACCTGGGCTACGGCGACCTGGGCTGCTATGGGCAGAAACTCATCCAAACGCCACGGCTTGACCAGATGGCGGCAGAAGGAATCCGCTTCACTAACTTCTACGCTGGCGCCACCGTGTGCGCGCCATCCCGCTGCGTTCTGATGACCGGAAAGCATCACGGACGCTGCCATGTGCGGGGCAATGCCAACACCGACATGACCATCCAAAGCATCCGTGCGCAGGATGTGACGGTGGCGGAAATTGCCAAGAAGGCAGGCTACGCCACGGCCCTGATGGGCAAGTGGGGGCTGGGTGAGGTGGACCATGAAGGGCATCCCCTGAAGAAAGGCTTTGATCGCTTTTATGGCTATCTGAACCAGGTGCATGCGCACAACTACTACCCGGCCTTTTTGTGGCGGGACTACCAGCAGACGCCACTCCGCAACAAGCAGGTGCTGGCCGCCCGCGCCGGGGGTGGTTTCCATGGCGGCTATGCGGTGGAACGCCTGGACTATGCCCACGACCTTATCGTCAGTGAGGCCATGGAGTGGCTGGACAAGAACCACAGCAGACCCTTCTTTCTGTACCTGGCGCCCACGCTGCCGCACGCCAACAACGAGGCCCCGGACAGGAACGGCGAGTTGCACGGCCAGGAAGTGCCGGACTACGGCATTTACGAAAAGGACAACTTTGCCACAAAAGACTGGAAGCTGGCTGACCGCGGGCAGGCCGCGATGGTGAGCCGTCTGGACCGGGATGTGGGCCGACTGCTGGACCGCTTGCAACAATTGGGTATCGACAACAACACGCTGGTGATGTTCACGTCAGACAATGGGCCACACCTGGAGGGTGGCAACGACGCCGTGCTGTTCAACCCCTCCGGTCATCTGCGGGGCATGAAGCGCGACATGTATGAAGGCGGCATCCGCGTACCGATGATCGCGCGGTGGCCGGGCCGCATTGCTCCGGGGCGGGTGTCTGGGCACGTGGGCTATTCGGGTGACCTGATGGCCACGGTGGCGGAGATCACGCGTGCAGCGATGCCCGAGGGCACGCATTCGGTGAGCTTCCTGCCGGAGCTGTTGGGAAACAGCAGGACACAGAAGCAGCACGAGTATCTCTATTGGGAGTTCTACGAACTAGGGTCTGCTCAGGCGGTGCGCATGGGCAAGTGGAAGGGCATTCGCAAGCCGATGTTCCAGGGACCCATTGAACTGTACAACCTGCACGGCGATCCGGGCGAGAAGTACAACATCGCGCGCAATCACCCGGACATCGTCAAGCAGATCGCAGCCATCATGGACAAGGCGCACGTGCCGCATCCCAACTGGAAAGTGGGCTAAGCGCGTATAGGCAATCCCGCGTTAGGCACGCGTGAGCAATCGCCCTTTAAGCGCGGGCGGCCTTGGCGCTGGCGTAGGCCCAGGTGAGCCAGGGAAGCAGCAGGGCGACATCGTTGGGTTCCACCGTAGCGCCGCACCAGATGCGGATGCCTGCCGGGGCCGTGCGATAGCTGGCGATATCGTGGGCCACCTTCTCTTTGTCCAGGGGCTTCAGCATGTCCTTCACGAAGGGGAGCTGGGCGTCTTCGGGTTGGGCTAGCAACCAGGGATCGGTAATCTTCAAGCAGACCGAGGTGGAGGACTGAAGATCCTCACGAGCGGGGAGAAAAGCAATCCAGTCACTGGCGTCCACCCAATCGCGGATGTGCTGCAGGCTTTGCCGCGAGCGGGCGATGGCGGCGGCACGCCCACCGATGGACTCTACCCACTGCAGCGCGTCCAGGCAATCGGCAACGGCCAGCATCGAGGGCGTGTTGATGGTTTCGGCCGCGAAGATGCCGGCGCTGAACTTGCCCTTGTTGGTCATGCGGAAGATTTTTGGGAGGGGCCAGGAAGGCTTGTAGGATTCCAGGCGTGCGACGGCGCGCGGGCTCAACACCAGCATGCCGTGGGCAGCCTCTGAGCCCAACACCTTCTGCCAGCTCCAGGTAACCACGTCCAGCTTGTCCCAGGGCATCTCGTAGGCGAACACAGCGGATGTGGCATCGCAGATGCTAAGGCCCTGGCGATCAGCGGGAATCCAATCGCCGTCCGGCACGCGCACGCCGGAGGTGGTGCCGTTCCACACGAAGACGACATCGCGACCACCATCGTATTGGGTCAAGTCCGGCAGTTCGCCGTAGGGCGCTTCGAACACGCGCAGGTCCTGCAGCTTTAGCTGGCTGGTAGCGTCCTTCAGCCAGTCTGTGCTGAAGGCTTCCCAAGCGAAGATATCCACACCACGGGCGCCAAGCAGGCTCCACATGGCCATCTCCACGGCGCCTGTATCACTGGCGGGCACGATGCCTACGTGATAGTCAGCAGGAATGTCCAGCAAGGCCTTGTGCCGGTCAATTACTTGCTGCAGTTGCGCCTTGGCCGGGGCCGCCCGATGGGAACGGCCGGCCATGGAGGCATCCAACGCGGCCAAGGTCCAGCCGGGTCGCTTGGCGCAAGGACCGGACGAGAAGCAGGGGTTAGCGGGTTTTAGGGTGGGTTTTTCGGGAACGGTGCTCATAGGGCGTCGCGGAACGAAGAACAGAATCGGCGAGGCGGTTCTGTCCTTGATGGTAACAAAGGCCTCACAGGAACGGCATTGACAGTATGCCAAGCGGGCGGTACCTTAACGGGTAATCTAGCTCGCTGGTGGATTGGGGTGCAGCCAATCATCCTACACTCGGCCGGTTTCTACACGGACGGCTGGGTGGGCAGGATGATGGCTGCGCTCTGGAGTGTGTGGTGGTGCGCCATCACGGTGACGATCGGGAAGCCTCCGCCGCCGTCATCTGGCCATATGGGCGCCCACGCCGAAGCAGATATCGCGAGCCAAACGCCGAGGCGGGCAAGGCGTCCGTGCCGGACTGTGATGGTTGGAGGCGGAAGGGCGCGTGGGCGCCATGCGGGGCGATGATGATGCGGATGCGGGGATTCGGGGCGATGCGGGGATTCGGTGCGGTGCGGGGATTCGGGGCGATGCGGGGCCTGCTGGCGCTGAAAACTCCAGGACTGCTGGCCCTGGGACCATTGGGCCTGCTGGCGCTGGGAGCAACCGTCGTGTTTGCCCAACCGCTTCCCTTATTGGAACCAGCCCCGTCGTCGTCATCCGTATTGCAGGCATCCGCTCCGCGGACAACACAGCTAGGTGAAGAGACATCCCACCCAACAGCCCAGCCCGTTCTGGAAACCTTGCGGCAACGGGCAGTGACCGTAAGCAAAGACGCAGCGGCAAGGCTAGCCCAAACACGCGTTGGATTTGGCCAAGTCCCGCATGCGGGCGAAGGACTGCTGCTGAACCTGTTCCCCGACACCGCTTTCTTGTTTCGCCATACGACGATAACGGAAAGCCGCAACGCGTCGGGTGTCCAGTGGGCTGGCGCGGTGGAACAGGATGGCCAACCCGTTGGCAATGCCATCCTCACCCAACACGGACCGGCGTGGGTAGCGTCCATCCGTCTGCGAAATGGAGAGCACTACCGCATTGAGGTAGGCTCCGACGGAGTTGGCGAGGTGCGACAGATACGCTTCCACGGCTATCTGGCAGAGGCCCCGGACGACATCCAGCCCGTGGGGGCGGATGCCAATGGGGTTGTACGAAGCCTGCCGCCACGGGCAGCGCGGAAACCGCCCACCACCGTTGAGACGGAAAGCGGCGCGCGGTCAATCGATGGGGCGCTGCTGGACATTCTACTGCTGTTCACCACCGCGGCTGGCGGCGAAGACGAAAGCCTGCGCGAGTCGCTGGCCAATACCTGGGTGGCCGAAACGAATGAGATCCTGCTCCGCAGTGGCGCGCAACTGCAACTGCGGCTGGTGGGGACCGCGCACAGCCCTTGGACCGATAGCGGGGTGTCGTGGACTGGCGGCAACTATGGCTCCGCCTTGGGCGCGCTCACCTCCCCGGGGGATGGCGAATTGGACTTCATCCACCAGTTGCGTGACCAGTTGGGCGCTGATCTGGTGGCGATGATCGTCGCTCCCCCGAGGGGCTCCACGTGGACGACGGTGGGCCGGGCCAATCTGATGTCCAGCGAACCAGCTGCGTTCGGGCCCTTCGCCTTCTCGGTGCTGCATCGGGAGTTTGCCGGCGGGCCATCGTACAGCTTCGCGCACGAAATCGGACACAATCTGGGCCTGGGTCACGACGAGGCCAACAGCCCGAACCTGGGGGGAATTTGGCCTTCGGCGCGCGGCTACCAGCAGAAGCTTCTGCAACCCACGTTCTTTACAGTAATGGCCTACAGCGCGGGATGTACGGGCTGTCAGGCGATTCCAAATTTCTCAAACCCCGATGTGAGCCATGAGCTGATCCCGACGGGCATACGCAACCGGGTGGACGCCGCGGAAGCACTACGGCATATCGGGCCCATTGCGGCCACATGGCGTAGCCCGCCACCCCCGCAGCCGTGTTCGTTCCAGGTGACCGGTGAGCAGCCTGTGCCAGCATCGGGAATAGAGATGCAGATCCAGGTTGACACTCAGCCCGGCTGCCAATGGACAGCCGCAACCACGGTGTCGTGGCTGCGGGTGGTGGAAGGCGCAACCGGAAAGGGCGCCGGTACGCTGCGATTGAGTGCCGCGCGGAACCCGGGGACTCAGCCGCGTAACGGAAGTCTGCTGGTGGCCGGAAAGGAGCTTCGCTTTCGGCAAGGGGCGCTCTCCTGCGCTGTGGACGTGGCGCCGCAAGCGATCTCAATCGGCAATGCAGCCGTGGCGATTCCCATTCAGGTAACGGTGGATGGGGATTGCGCGTTCATCAGCCAGAGCCTGGCCGAATGGATTGTGGTTTCCGGGCCATTAGAGCGGGTGGGAAGCCAAACCGTCCTGCTGCACGTGGGGGCAAATGGCAGCGGTGCGTTGCGCCGGGGCACGGTGCGGATCCACGGCATTGAGATTGCGGTCCAGCAAAGTGCAAGCGCCACTCCATGCCGCGTGGAAGGGGCGGTAGGCGTCGTGCAGGTAGCGGCTTCGCCCAGCCAGCAGACGATTGCGGTGGTGGCGGAGCCGGGCTGCCACTGGCAGGCGGACGTGCTTGAAGGAGACTTCGTGACCATCTCCGGAAGCGGCAGCGGGCAGGGTGCTGGCGCAATTGCCATTCAAGTGGATTCCAACCTTTCGGCGTTGCCGCGGCAAGCCACGATTGCGCTGGGAGGCAGCATCCTCACCGTGCAGCAAGGCGGCCAGCCCGCGCGCTGCCTGTTCCGGGCAACCCCAACCGGAGCGATGTTTGACGCTGCCGGTGGATTATTCCCGATTGAGATGAGCGCCGCCGCTGGCTGCGCGTGGCAAGTGGACACGGGCGCGACGTGGATTGCGCCGCAGGGACCCGTGGCGACGCAGGGGCAGGCGACGCTGGTGTTTCGCATCCAGCCGAACTCGTCGGTGTTGTCGCGAAGGGCCTTCATCCAGTTGGGAACGGTGAAGGTGGAGGTCCTCCAGACGGGCGTGGCGGCGCCGGATTCGTGTACCTATTCGGTCTCGCATGTGGGCATGGACTTCTCATTCCAGGCGGGAGTGCAAAGCCTGCAGGTGAACACGGATGCCAATTGCCCGTGGGGCTTTGATGCGCGTGGAAGCTGGCTGACGGCGATCCCCCAAACAGGAAGCGGACCCGCGCTGCTGCAGGTGCGGGTGACGGAGAACCGAAGCATCATACCGCGAGGGGAATGGGTGCTTCTTGGCGGCCATGCCGTGACGGTGAACCAGGCTGCATTCCCGTTGGCGTTGCAGCTATGGCCCAGCCCTCAGGTGCTGTTTGGCCAATCGCGGGCCGGTGCGAAGACCACCTTGCCGTTTTCGATGACTACGCGACTCGGGCAGACCACGGCCCCGTTGGCGCTGCGGGCGCCGCCCGTGCCCTGGGTGAGGGAAACGCTTCCGGCCATGGACACCCGGACGCCCTTCCAGGTGGAGGCGGATGCGGGCATGCTGGCGGCGGGAGTACACCAGACCGCCGTGGAGCTCAGCACCTCTGGCGGGCTGGCAGCACCGGTGGAGGTGCCGGTGGTGGTGAGTGTGCGATCTGCAGAGAGCATCCGCGTGTCGCCGCAATCGGTATCGTTTCGCGCGCCGCGGGATTCGTTGCCGCTCTCGCAGTGGCTGAGCGTGTGGGGCGCCAGTGCGCCTCCCACCGTGGAGGTGGTGGCGATTGGCGGGCCCTGGCTGCGCACCGTCCTGTACGAGGAAGAGGACGAGTGGCGCGTGCGGGTACAACCGGTTCATGGCCTGATGCCCGTGGGCCGCTATGACGGGGCGGTGGTCATCGGCTGCCAGCAGGGTTGCGCGTCGGTGGCCGTCCCGGTGCGCTTTGTAGTGGAACCGGAGGTGCTACCGCCGGGCACCCCACCGACGGGGGCAGCGGTTGCGTCCGGCGGCGTGGTGAATGCTGCCAGCTTTGCTGAGGGAACGGCAGCTGGCGCATGGACATCAATGTTCGGCGTGAAGCTATCCAACACCACGCGGGGCTGGCAAAGCAGCGATTTCGATGGCGACCGGCTACCGCTGACCCTGGATGGCGTTCGCGTCTGGGTGGGGGGCAAGGCGGCCGCCATCAGCTTCGTGTCGCCGCGTCAGGTGAACTTTCTGATGCCCGAAGACCTGCCCGTGGGATGGGCAACGGTGGAGGTGGAATCACCGGAAGGAAAGGCGCTAACGCAGGTGTGGGTGAGCGAAGAGGCGCCGGGCCTGTTCACGGTAGATGGCCGCAAGGTGGCGGCGCTCCATCCGGATGGCGTGCTGGCACAGCCCGCGGGCGCAGGGACGAGTGGACGGGTGGCGCGGCCCGGCGACACGCTGGCGATCTATGGGACGGGCTTTGGGGCTGCGCGCACGCCACCCCAGCCTGGCAGGATAGTGACCGAGCCGTCGCCCTTGCAACACGCCGCTTCGGCCCGGGTAACCATTGGCGGCGTCCCGGCCAGCGTGGTGTTTATTGGCCTTAGTGGTACGGGCCTGAACCAATTCAATGTGGTGGTGCCAGAGCTGCCCAGCGGCATCCATGCGGTGGAACTCACGGTGGATGGCGTCCCCGCGCAACGTACGGGAACACTGCAGGTGGAGGCGCCCACGCCTTGATCGCGCGACGCCTATGGCAACAAGTGCTGCCGCACGAACAGCACCTCGGCAGCAAACTGGTAATCCCGATTGTTCTTCTTGCTGAAGCCGTGGCCTTCATCAGCCGCTTCCAGATACCACACTGCGCCGCCGTTTGACCGGATCTTCTCCACCAGTTGGATGCTTTCGGTGACTGGTACGCGGGGGTCGTTCTTGCCTTGGATCACCAGCAGCGGCTTGGTGATCTTTTGCGCGTGGTTCAAGGGCGAGATCCGTTCCAGGAACTCGCGCATGTCGGGGTCGCTTTCGTTGCCGTATTCGGCGCGGCGCAGTTCGCGGCGGTAATCCTGCGTGTTCTTCAGAAAGGTCACCCAGTTGGAGATGCCCACGATATCTACCGCGCAGCGAATGCGATCGTTGTAGTGCGTCATCGCGGCCAGCACCATGTAGCCGCCATAGCTGCCGCCGTAGACCATCACGCGGCTGGCATCCAGATCAGGCCGGGTGGCGATGAAATCCAACAGGGCGCCGATATCCTTGACGGAATCCTCACGCTTGCGGCCGTTGTCCAGCGAGACATAGGTCTTGCCGAAGCCCGAGGACCCGCGCACGTTGGGATAGATCATCGCCACTCCCATCTCGTTCATGAAGTAGTTGCGGTTGGCCTGGAAGCCGGGGCGGGATTGCCCCTCTGGCCCGCCGTGGATGTTGATGATCACCGGCCGCTTGCCGGGGAAGCGCGCGGAGGCGGGATAGAGGAAGCCGCTAATCTCCAGGCCGTCAAAGCTCTTCCAGCGCAGGAGTTCGGGCTCGCGCAGTTCATCAGCGGGCAGACCGCCCAGTTCGCTGAAGGTCCACTGGATGAGCTTGTTCGCGCGCAGGTCAATGGAGTAGGCATTGCGGCCTTGGGCGTTGTTGGAGGTGAAGCCGATTTCGTTGCCGTCGTGCAGCCATTCGATGCCACCGATGGTTCCTGTGGGAAGCGCGGGCAACGGCAGCGGCTGTCCGGTCTTGATGTCAAGCAGATACAGCTTGCTGGCGCCCAGTTCGTTGGTTTCGTACATCAGGCGGCCGCCTTCGGGGGAAAGGGCGACGGCGGTGATGTCGCCCTGGGGGCTGGCCGCTACCACCCGTGTGGAATCATCCGCAAGCGAGACATAGAGGAGGCGCTGGAACTCCGTGCCGGCGTCGGTGGTGTAGTAGATTCCCTTGCCATCCAGGGCGAAGCGGGCGCCGCCGACTGCCTTCTCGCCGTCGGTGGTGGCAGGCGTTAGCAGCTGTTTGCTGCCGCTGGCGACGTCCACCAGCCAGAGTTGCGAATCGGTAATGGAGCGGTAATCGATGACCGCCAGCTTGGTCTCGTCGGGGCTCCAATCGACGGTGGACAGGCTGCGGCCGCCCTCAGCCTGCATCACCAGGCGGGCGCTGGCGGGGTTTTCGGGGTCCATGACATAGACGTCGAAGTCGCGGCCCGTACGGCGTGTGGAGGTGAAGGCGAGTTGCTTGCCGCTGCGCGACCAGCGAACGGCGCTATTGCGGGACTTCCCGTCGCTGATCATGCGCGTGCGTCCGGTGGTGGTATCGAGGAGGAAGATCTGGAAGAACTCGGCGCCGCCCACGTCCTTGGTGAAGGCGAGGTAGCGGCCCGTTTTGGGCTGATAGTCGCCACCGCCCACGGGTTCAGCGAAGAAGGTAATCTGCGTGCGCGCGGCGCCGGGCGCGGCCACGGTATGCAACTGCGGCACATTGCCGAAGCGGGTAGACACCAGCATCTCGCGCCGACTGGGATGCCAAGCGGCAAAGCCGGCGGTACGGTATTCGGCATACCGCGCGAGGTCCGCCACGAGCTCATCCGAAACCGCAGGCACGCCCTCCGCCTTCATCGCCGGCGGCGGCGCGGCACTCGCCGTACCGCTGCAACACAGCGCCAACAGGCACCCCGCAAGAAAGGCCGAAAACTGTCGCATCATGGGCTGAGTGTAGCAGAGCGGCTGCGGGGGGGGGAGGCGGTCATGGACGGGAAGCAGGTCGCTAATCAGGAAGCCAAACATGGATGACTCCTGGCAGCTAGATGTCCACGGAACGAACGCAACGATCCACATCCGCTAGCACTTCCGCCAAGCGATCGCATCTTGGTTCACTGCGGATCTAGGCAGTGACCGACGTTCAGTAACTCATCTACTGCCGCGATGGCCTGCCCTAACCCTTGATGACCGTAGGTCCGGGCGGACTCGAACGCCGCGCGAGCTGCGCGCAAATGGCTGCAAGCCACATCGTGTTGGGCCTGAGATTGGGCTACCAATCCCCGGTTCACCAAAGCGATTCCTAGATCTGGTAGCACTTCGCGTCGACCTGATTGAACCATCGTGCTTCGAATCGCAATCGACCTATCCAACATTTCGCCAGCCTCGCCGTGGCGACCCAGCGTGGATAGCACGTTTCCTCGATTCATTAGAGCACTTGCTAACAAGGCCACTGCGTTTGTCCCTGATTCGATCGGCAAACGCGCCAGGCATTCGATTACCTTGCCGTAATCGCGTAATGCTGCCTCAGGCTGGTCACAGAATGCAAGCACGTTTCCTCGGTTTATGAGTGCTTTCGCCAAATCCGTATCCGCTTCGTGGTGACCTTCGTCTACCCTTCTTTGGAAGATGGCTATCGCCCGATCAAGCGAATCTTGAGCTTCGCTTAGCCTATGCAACGCGACATACGCATTGCCCCGATTCATGAGTGACGTTGCCAGGAAAGCTTCGAGCCCTGGCATGCCATGTTGCATGGCGCCCTCAAGAGTCGCGATCGCGGAACTATAGGCTAACGCGGCTTGCGATGGCTCACCTAACAAAGCCAGGGTATTCCCCCAATTGCTAAGTACGGACGCAAGCTGCCGTTCTGGCTCCAGTGTCCCGTCCACGACGTCGGACTGCAGTTCGGCAACCAGCTCTCGCAGTTCCTGTTCGGCTTCAGCCGGGCGTCCGGACCGCCCCTTTGCAACCGCGCCCAAGAACTTCGCCTCGCGACAACGGTTCAGGGATGACCCCGGCGCTGCGACTTCTGACCCTTGACCAATCAGAGTCGCTGCCGCGGCAAAGTACCCATGCTGCAATAGCGCATGAATGTCCGCCCGAACCCGACTTTGGCGCGTCGCGTCTTGGGCTTCGCCATAGATCGTGTCCAGGAACTCCTCACGCAGCGCGGTGGCGGCTGTAGGGCTACCTGCTTGCTGCAATGCGACAATCGCGGGGTCTGCCAATTGTCGCCAGCGCTCTGCGGAATTCGCGTTGTGCGCGCTTGCGGCCAGTCTGGTGCGGGCATCGGTAACGATGGCATCCGCCTGCGGTTTTGGAAGCGTTGCCGGTTTGACTTGCGGGACCTCGGGAGCGCTGACCACCGTTTCTTCCAAAAGCATCAGCCGGGGGTGGAACCACGAGTGCCAATCGGGCGCGCACTCTGTCAGCAAGTTTCCCACTTCGGGTGTCACCCACCAAACCTGCTTCCCGGAGTACTCGCTAATGGACTCGCGCAGGAAATTCAGCAGCCCCAGGACGCGACGCCGCAACTCTGGTCCGGGAAACGCATCGGCAATGCCGCGAACCGAAACCAAGGGCGATTTCTCAGCCCGCAGCCTGCTGACAAGGCCCCGGACATCCGGTTCCAGATCTCCCGTCGACTCGAAGACCAACTCGGGAATCGGTTGCCCCATGCCGACAGAGACTTGCTGGAACACCGCTTGGCGGGCATACTCGGAGACGAACTCCACAAGAGCCATTCCGGGCCCCGGGCGCTTGGCCCACAACAACAAGAGGTTGGAAACCTCGGCCACGGAATGCGGTTCGTAGCTCACGCGGACGGGGGCTCCAGTCCACCCGGTGAGCCTTCGTCGAGATAGCCCTGCTGGATGAGGATATCCACGACCAGCGGAGGCAGCCCATACCAGTAGGTGTCGTTGTACTCGTGCACCACCCGGGCACGCAGCAACTGGTACAGCACGGGACTCTGTACAATCCGCTTGCCCCGCGCCTCGTAAATCTCAACCAGCAACTTCGCCTTTTCCTCGTAGGGCACAGCGTGTTCGCTGCTGGTGCTCCCCAGGCGGCGCATGTAGTCGTTGCGCACGGCGTTGATCGCGCGGGCGGCCTGTGGTTTCTCAATGCGGGGGAGGCCACTCACTTCGGCGAAGTCGGCAGCGTGAATCACCAACGCAAAGGTGTCCCGAAAGTGCCCCCCTCCCGCCTGGATGAGTTGCTCACGAACACCATCCGCGAATAGTTCCGGGTTCACGCGCTGATCCAAAATTCGTCTCACAATGTCACGCCCCGGCTGGTACGGACGATGTTCCTGGTCGAACACGGGGATATCCACGATGGCACGGCACGGAAATGGCAACTGGGCGCCACTCTCGCCAAAGGCAAGCCAGAGCGGAACTGTACACAGGAAGTGAACTCGAAGGCCCGGCCAGATGTTTGCGTACTTCGCAAAGAGCGTCTCAACCACGGCTTCAGAAACGGAAAGCTTATCCAGGTCCTCCACCAGAAAGACCCACTCCTTGCGATGCTTCTGCCGCAGAATCTGGTTTGCTTCGCGGTACAGGTGATTGCTGAGTTCAATGAGTTCGGCGATTCGTTGCAAGCGCTTGCGGACGGTCTCTTCCTTGCGCTCGCCCGAAAACTTCGCAGCGACTTTCACCTTGGAGCCTAAGTTCAGCACACTCCGCATGAGGCCGGGAACGCCTACGCCGGCCTCCGCCTCCAGGCCGCCCTCACGCTGTTGCGCTTGAACTTCGGTCTCAGTCACAGCAGCGAACCACGACTTCAGGTGCTGCAGGAGATCCGCCGGGAGATCCAGCTTCAATTCGCCAGCCCGCTCAACCAGCCGCACCGCCATCACTTCCAGCAGGTCGAAGGGCTGGGTGGAAAACGGCGACAGTTCCTCCTGAGCGCGAATGCGAACAAACTCGAAGTGATCGCTGAGTTCCCGGCTTAACCGCGTAATTTCAGTAGACTTGCCGGTTCCGCTGTGGCCGGTGAGAAAACGTTGAAAGTACGTGGAGCCATGACTTTGCCTGAGCTTGTTGATAAAGATGGCGATGGGGTCGGCCATCGGGTCTTCGAACCGCGGCCGGTAGAACTGCGCGAACTCGACAGAATCCACCAAGGGCTGGGGCGACAGCGCCTGGGAAACCTCGGAAATGACTTCCGCCTTCTTCATTGTTCCCAGTATATGCGCTGGGAAAAGCGTGGGCGGTTCGACGAACAACGACGAAAGATTC
>JALOKO010000404.1 GCA_025456495.1 Bryobacterales bacterium
ACCGGATTCATCGTTCCGGCAAACAGGACGGCCACCAGCAGGAACGAGGTGGCAGCCATCACGCCCGCAGCGGTGTTGCGGTCCTCGGCAACCTCCTTCGCCAAAGCTGACCGCGGCAGCAGAAACCAATCGGCAATCACCCTGGCGGTCACCAGCAACACCATGCCCACCAGGGCGATCACCAGCGCGGTAATCACCTCATCCACCCAGTCACTGGTGGCGCCGGTCAAGGCCGTACTGACGATGTAGCCAAGCGCCGCCAGGTATCCGCCAAAGCTGATGCCCGCGGCCTGGTTGTCCCGCTCAATCTCGTCATGGACGTCGTAGGAGGCCGTCTTGGCGTATACCCACCCGCCGGCAATCAACACTGCCTGGCCCACCACGAAGTACACCACGGTGTCCCGCAAGCCAGTGGCTACCGAGTCACTGAACCCGGCCATCACCCCTCGCAACAGAAATCCGGTGGCAATGCTGGAGCCCGCCACCACGAATCCGGTCCCGTAGTTGTGGTCCTCCACCAGTTCCTTCTCGATGCAAAACTTGTGCAGGATCGCGCGGTCGTTAATCCACAAACTCACCCGCATCAGCACCGCGGCCAGGCCGCCAAATAGTGCAAGGGTGAGCAACTCCGTTCCCAGCGTGACGCCTTCCCATGGGAACAATGCGCCAGACAGGGCAATGGCGACACCCAGCATGTATCCACCAAAGGCCACCCCGAAGGCGGGGTTGTCCCGCGTGGTGAGTTCATCATCAATGCAATAGCGCGTTGATTTCTGGAACAGCCACTTCGCCGCGAAGGCCAACAGGAACACCGTGGCGAACAGTGGCATCGCCGATAGGACCTGTTCGAAACTCACTTTCAGCGCTAGCATTCCAACTCCCGAAATTCCCACTCAGTCCGTCGGCCAACACGGCCCGCCAACCTGTTTGGGGCGCCGCGTCCGCTTCACCGCTCTCGTTCGCCCAAGGCCGCTCTTCTACCATGGGCAGACGGCGCGAGTTCCCGCAAGCCTAGGACACGCCTCGCCCACGAACTGTTTTCCTTCCTGTCACACAGTACGTGCGGCATCCTGCTTTCCTTTGGCTCAATCGGTGAATGGCGGATGGGCGCCGGTGAGAGCGGCTGGCGCCATCCACGGGCGTATGTTGCGGCGCGCGCACCGCTTGCCCCATTGCCGGGAGCCCTTTCCCTACCGGGTATCCCGCCAGTGATTGTCGTGTTAGGCTGGCTGATGGCCGTGTTACGCTGACTCATGGCCACCCCGGTGGTCTGGGTGCGTCCTCGGCAGTCCAGCGGAAATGCCCGAAGGGAATGCCCAGCGCAATTTCGGAACGCTTTCATGACGGCTGAACCCCTACAACTGATGAGCGCCTCTGAGGTGGATCGCACCATTGTTCGCCTGGCGCATGAAGTGCTTGAACGCAACAACGATCTGACGCAGCTTACCTTTGTTGGCATCCGCCGCCGTGGCGTACCGCTCGCCGAACGGCTGGCCCGGAAGATTGGTGAGTTGGAACGTCTGGTTGTCCCGGTGGGTCACCTGGACATTACGCTGTACCGTGACGACCTGACGCAGGTGGGAGATCAGCCGGTTCTGAACCAGCCCGAAGTTGGCGTGGAGATTGTCGGCCGCAATGTGGTGCTGGTGGACGATGTGCTTTACACCGGGCGCACCATTCGCGCCGCCCTGGATGCGCTGTTCAGCCTTGGACGCCCCGCTCGGGTCCAGTTGCTGGCGCTGATTGATCGTGGTCACCGCGAACTGCCCATTGAGGCCGGTTACGTCGGGCGTCGCGTCACCACCACGTCGCGCCAGATTGTCGAGGTGAAGTTTCAGGAGGTGGATGGCGCGGAAAAAGTGATGCTCGTCACCCGGCCGGATTCCACATCCTCCTGAACGCTAACACAGGAGTCCCCACCATGACTGGTCTTCTTGGAATCGCCCCTCTCACCCGGCAGGAGGTGGAGGAGATTCTGCACCGTTCGCGCGACTTTCAGACGCCTGCCAACGAGCCCTCCCCGCGCTCGGATGTGCTGCGCGGCAAGCTGGTGGTGAATGCGTTTTTTGAAGCCTCCACGCGCACTCGGGTGAGCTTTGAGATTGCCGCCAAGCGCCTGGGCGCGGATGTCGTCTCGATCTCCGCATCCGGTTCCAGCGTCAGCAAAGGCGAAAGCCTGGTGGACACTTTGAACACCTTGGGCGCCATGCGCCCGCACGCCATCGTCATGCGACACCAGGCCTCGGGCGCGCCTCACTTTCTGGCCCGGCACCTGCCCACGCCCATCATCAATGCGGGTGACGGGCAGCATGAACACCCCACCCAGGCTCTTCTGGACGCGCGCACCATCCTGGACCATCGCGATAGCCTGGAACAGCTCAAGGTGGTCATCATCGGAGACCTCGCGCACAGCCGCGTGGCCCGCTCGAATATCCACCTGCTGTCCAAGTTCGGCGCTGAGCTCATTCTTTGCGGACCCAGCCCGTTGCTACCCCGGGGCATGGTAGACCTGGCCCCCGGCGTGCGGATTGAACGCAATGTGCCGCGCGCAATCCAAGGCGCTGACGTCATCATGATGCTGCGCGTGCAACTGGAGCGTCAACACGAGTCCAACTTCTCCGCCACCGAGTATTTTCAGTTCTACGGTCTCCGCCTGGAACACCTTAAACTGGCCGCTGACAACGTGCTGGTGATGCATCCCGGACCCATTAACCGGGGCCGCGAGATCGCTTCGGAAGTGGCCGATAGCAATCGCTCAGTCATTCTGAATCAAGTGGAGAATGGGATTGCCGTGCGGATGGCGGTGCTGGAGCGTTACGCGCGCTAGGCCGCCAGGACGCGAAAGGAAGGAACGGGCATGGGTGCGATTCGCATTGAGAACGGCAGAGTGATTTGTCCGGCATCGGCGATTGATGAGGTGGCTACGCTGTATGTGCAGGACGGTCGCATTGCGGGCCGTGGGGTCATGCCAGAAGGCTTTCCTGTGGATGCCGGAGTGATTGACGCCACGGGCCTGGTGGTGTCCCCGGGCTTCGTTGACCTGCATGCCCACCTGCGCGAACCTGGCTACGATCACGCTGAGTCCATTGAGAGCGGCGGCTTGGCAGCGGCCGCGGGCGGCTACACCACCATCTGTTGTCTGCCCGACACCAAGCCCGTCAACGACAATGCTGCCGTTACCCGGTACATCATCGAACGCGCGCGAGCGGCCGTGGTCCACGTGCGGCCCATTGGCTCAATCTCCAAGGGAATGGCAGGGGAGGATGTGGCCGCAATCGGCAGCATGCGCGAGGCCGGCGCCGTTGCCATCAGCGACGATGGCGCCCCGGTGATGAACGCCAGACTGATGCGTCGCGCCATGGAGCTTGCCGCTGACTTCGATATGCCCGTCATGACCGACTGCGAGGATCACAACCTCGCCCGTGGCGGGGTGATGCACGAAGGCCTGGCCTCGTTGCGCATGGGCCTGCGCGGCATTCCGGCGCTTGCCGAGGACCTGATGACCTTCCGCGATATTGAGCTGGCCCGCACCACCGGAGTGCGTCTGCATATCGCGCACCTCTCCACCGCCAAGAGCCTCGACTTCGTGCGCCGGGCGCGCCAGGAAGGCATCCGTGTCAGTTGCGAGGTGTGCGCCCATCACCTTGCCTTGACCGACGAGCACGTGCAGTACGACGGCAATTACAAGATCAAGCCGCCCTTGCGCTCAGATTCTGATGTCGCCGCCCTGTGCAGCGGCATCCAGGAAGGTGTCATCTCCGCCATCGCCACTGACCACCAACCGCATCCCGGCAGCGACAAGATGCAGGAGTTTGACGAGTGCCCCTTCGGCATCCTTGGCTTTGAGACGTCTTTTGCGCTTTCCCTGGAAACGCTTTACCACCGTCAGATGGTCACACTGCCGCAACTGCTGGGGCTATATACCAGTGGCCCGGCGGATGTCCTGGGACTGGCATGCGGCTGTCTGCGCGTCGGCGATCCCGCCGACATCGCCATCATCGACCCCAATCGATGGTGGCAATACGATGTGAATCAGAGCTTCTCCAAGAGCCGGAATTCCCCGTTCCACGGGAGGTATTTCCAGGGTCGCGTGGTCACCACCATGGTTGCTGGCAACGTGGTTTGGAACGCTTAGGTTGCCGCGGATCATCGCGTGCGCGTGGCAGCATGGCGCGGCCTTTGCAACGACGCGTATTTGCCCTGGGCGCCCTGGCCGGTTGGGCCTTTGTTGAGGG
>JALOKO010000031.1 GCA_025456495.1 Bryobacterales bacterium
GTGCCTGCTTGGGCAGGGCGCGCCCTCTCCACAAAAAGCATTTCAGCTTCATCAGCAAGGGAACCTCGCGGAGGCGGTGAAGGCGTATCGGGAGTATTTGGCCAGCAACCCGCGTTCACTGGAGGCGCGATCGAATCTGGCTGTCTGCCTGGCGCAGTTGGGCCTGATCGACGAAGCCATCGCTGCCTATCACGAAGCCTTGAAGCTTGACCCGAACAGCGTACCGGTGAGAACCAATCTGGCCATCGCGCTCTACAAGCAGCAGCGCATCCCGGAAGCTGGGCGCGAATTGGAAGTGGTCCATCGAACGCAGCCCGGAAACGAGCAGGTGCTGCTGCTGTTCGCTGACTGTCTGTTCCGCATGGGCGAATACAACGAGGTACGACAGCGACTGCAGCCGCTACTTACCAAGCAACCGGACCATAGCGCGGCGAACTATCTGGTGGGGATGGCGCATCTGCGTGGGGGTAACGTGGCGGCCGGTCAGCCTCACATCGACCGTGTGATGAAGGCTGGCGGTGCGGCTGAAGCCGCCTTCCTGGTGGGCGCCGCGCAGTATGAGGCCGGGGACTATCCGGCTGCACGCGACCAACTGGCCAAGGCCGTCGCCGTCAATCCGCAGTTACCCGGCATCCACACCTATTACGCGCAAGCGCTGGTGGAGACGGGTGACAGCGCCGCCGCGCGCATGCAGTTCCAGGAAGCGCTTCGCCGCAACCCGCTCGATTTCGAGGCCAATCTGCATTACGGTGCGCTGTTGCGACTGGAGAAAGACCTGGACACCGCGGATGCCCATCTCCGTCGGGCGGCGTCCATCAATCCGCGCCATTTGCCTTTGCAATTTCAGTTGGCCTCGATCGCCATGGAGCGCGGTCAAGTGGAGCAGGCCCTACCCATGCTGGAGCAAATTGTCAGCCAGAGTCCAACCTACCTGGAGGCCCACATCACGCTTGCCCGCGCCTACTACCGCCTTCGTCGCAAAGAAGATGGGGACCGCCAACGAGACATCATTCGAAAGCTGGAGAGTGAATTGCAGCGGAAGGAGCTGAAGCAGTGAGGCTTCCCATCCGCCGTAGCATCATCCAGCAATTGCTGCGGCCATTGTGGCTGCTGGCGATTGCGCTGATGTTGCACGGCCAATCAACGACCTTCCAGGAACAACTGCAAGCAGCGGAACAGTTGTTTCATCGGGGCGACCTGGCGGCGGCAAATCAGGCCTTCCTTGCGCTGGCCCGAACGCATGCATCCGAGCCCCAACCGCAGTGGTACCTGGGATTGATCGCCTACCAGCAAAGCCGATACCAGGACGCGCGTGACCGTTTTCGACAACTGGTTGAGCGGCAGGAGGACATGGGCCCCGGTTGGGCCATGCTGGGTCTGACGGAATTCCGGATGAGGGACTTCGACGAGGCACTGCCCCATTTGGAACTCGGACGCTATCTGGGCATCGCAAACCAGGACACGCTGGCCCAAGCGGCGGCCCTTCACCAAGCCTTCCTGTGCAACCGGATCCAACGTTTCGATGTCGCACTGGCTGTGCTAAGCGAGCTGGCGGTGAAGGGTAAAAAGACTCCCGCGATTGTGGCGGCCTTTGGAGTTGCAGCGCTGAATCGCCCGTGGCTATTGGAGGATGTCCCAAGCCACGAGCAGGCGCTTGTGATGGAGGCGGGCGAAACGGCCTGGCTGCTAGGTGCACGAAGGCAGCAGGAAGCCGCCGCCCGCGCGGAGGCTCTGGTGGTCCGCTATCCGGAACAGAGCGGGTTACAGTTCATCCTGGGCACGACACTGGCGCGAGCGGATTGGCCCCGCGCGGAAACAGCCCTACGCAAGGAGGTGGCCGCGAACCCAAACCACTACTATGCCCATGTCACCTTGGCGTCGGAACTCATTGACCGCGGACGTCCAGAGGAAGCTGCGTCGTTTTGCGAAAAGGCGGTGCAACTGCAGCCGGAATCCTACGTTGCACGAGGCCTGCTGGGCAAGGCGCTCCTATCCACGGGCCGAGCCGACCAGGCAGTCGCGGAACTGGAAGCAGCGGTCCAACTGGCGCCCACCAACGCCAATGTACGCTACTCCCTTGCCCTTGCCTACACCCGCGTGGGACGCAAAGCGGAAGCTGCGGCACAGCGCGAAATCTTCACCCAACTGCAGGAGAAGCAGACGGCGGGCGGCAAACCCGTCGACAGTCAAGCGAAGCCATGAAAACCTCCCTGTCCCGTCGGAACCTTCTTACGATGGCCGTGGCGCTTAGCTCTCCCTTGCGTGCGCAACAGTCGCCTCTGTTTGTGGAAGCGCCTTCCGCGGAAACCGGCATTACGTGGGTCCACGAAAACGCCATGTCCGATGCGCGCCACATGCCGGAGTCGCTGGGTCCTGGCGCGGCATTTTTGGATTACGACAACGATGGCTGGATGGACATCTACCTGGTCAATAGCGGCCCTTGCGACTTCTATACCCCTTCCAAACCGATTCGCAATGCCCTGTATAGGAACAATCGCGACGGCAGCTTCACCGACGTGACGGAAGCAGCCGGCGTGGGCGGCGGATTCTTCGGGATGGGCGTGGCCGTGGCCGATACCACCAACAACGGTCTGCCCGATCTGTTGGTGACCGGCTATCGCGAGATGCGCCTCTATCGCAATCAGGGGGACGGCGCCTTTCGCGACGCCACCCGTGAAGCTGGTCTGGGCGCAGTGCAAACGAACAGCCCTTGGTCTACCAGCGCGGTGTTCTTTGACTACAACAACGATGGCTTTCTGGATCTCTTCCTGTGCAACTACGTTGAATTCAACCCAGGCAAGAACAGCTGTGGCGACAACAAACTAGGACGGAACTTCTACTGTACCCCTCGCGTGTTCAACCCCCTGCGCTGCGTACTGATGCGGAATAACGGGGACGGCACCTTCACGAATGTAACCAAGGGGACCGAGATCGAAACCGCGCTCTCCAAGGCACTGGGTGTGGTGGCCACAGACATCAACAACGACGGACTCCTGGATCTTTGGGTGGCCAACGACACCAGCCCGAACTTCCTCTTCGCCAATCGAGGCAGTGGAAAGTGGGAAGAAATAGCCTTGCCTGCCGAGGTTGCTTACAGCATGAACGGCCAGCCACGGTCCGGAATGGGCGTGGACTCCATGGATCTGGATGGCGATGGGTGGATGGACCTGATGGTCACCAACATCGACCAGGAGATGTACGCCCTTTACCGCAATCGAGGCGATGAGAGTTTCGAGGATGTGGCCCACGCCAACGAAGTGGCGCAAGCCACGAGACAGATGAGCGGCTGGGGATTGAAGTTTGCTGACTTCGACCATAGCGGCAACCCCAGTCTGTTCATCGCCAACGGTCACCCGGACGACATGATCGAAAGCTACTCGAAGCAGGTCGCCTATCGGGAACCCCTACTTTTTTTCCGGCATGACGGAAAGCGCTTGCGCAACGTCAGCGCCACGGCGGGCCCGCTGTTCCGAAAGAGCTTTGCGGCCAGGGGACTGGCTGTGGGCGATTACAACAACGACGGGCGCCTGGATGTGTTGGTGGCAGTTAACGGCGGCGCCCCTGTCCTTGCCCGCAATGAGATTCGTAGTTCCAATCAATGGTTGGGTGTCAGGCTGATTGGAACAAGCTGCAATCGCGATGCCATTGGAGCGCGCATCCGTTGGTCGGCCGCAGGTAAGGTACGGCAGCGGATGAAGGTGGGCGGGGGAAGCTATCTCTCCGCGCACGACCCCCGCGAGGTGCTAGGGCTTGGCACGGCGGCAGCCGTTGAATGGGTGGAGATTCAGTGGCCGAAGCCAAGCACCCGCACGGAACGCTTCAGCGGCTTGCAGCCGGGTCGCTATCATACCCTCACCGAAGGCGCCGGCAAAGCCTGACCTATCTCACGTACCCACTCGGCGGTACATTCCGCTTCGCCACGTTCATTGTTACGAAAAGCGATATCCGCTTTTGATATCACATCGTGATATCATCGCCTGCACAGCCATGCGAAAAGAAGGCCATGTCGATTTCATCGAACTGCACATTCTCCACCACGCAGCGGATGGGGAGCTCTACGGCCTCTGGATGATTGAAGAGCTTGCCCACCATGGGTACAAGGTGGGGGCAAGCCACCTCTACCCCAAGTTCCACCGCCTGGAGAACGAAGGCCACCTGAAGCGGACTGAACATGTGGTGGAAGGCAAGCGGCGAAAGTACTACACTGCAACCGCAAAGGGAAAGCGCTACCTTGAGTCGCGAAAGCGCATGGTGCTGGAGCTGGTGCGAGAGGCATTCTCCGCAGACGAGCTACAAGTGCTGGCGGATACCAAGCAAGCCAGAAGGAAGCAGTAGAGGAAGGAATCCGCCCGTCGTGAATCAGGAAACGAGACCCAAGGGGCACGGGCTTCGCAGTGCCCGGCTACGACTCATCTGGACCTTCGCACTTTGCGCGTTTAGCACTTCATGGTTGACCGCCCAGGATGCGGGCTCCCTCAGCCTGGCGGATGCAGTGCGACAGGCATGGGCGCAATACCCTACCATCACTGAGGCTCGTGCCGGGGTGAACGTCGCCACCTCGGAAACACGTGTGCAGCGAGATGCGTACCTGCCCCATGCCAGCTTCCACGCGGAAGTGAACCGCGCCACGCGGAACAACGTGCTGGGCATGATGATGCCCAACCAGACCATCACGCCCATCAACGGCTTTGCGTTAAGTGGGGAAAGCTGGCAGAGCGCATTCGGAACGTCCATTGGCATGATTGTGCGTTGGGAGGCCTACGACTTCGGCAGCCGCCGAGCGCGCGTGCTGGCCGCCGAGGCGCGAGAGAAGGCTGCTGAAGCGCGACTGGAGTCTGTACGCTACGAACTGGCCGATCGCGTGGCCGATGCCTATTTCCTTGCCTTGGCTTCGGCTCGGGCGGAATCCGCGGCTGAAGCAACCGTGCAGCGCTGGCGCACCACGCAAACGGCGGTGGACGCGCTGGTACAGGCCGGCTTGCGACCTGGCGCAGATGGGGCACGCATTCGCGTGGAACTCGTCCGTGCGGAAACTGAGCTCATCCAAAGTCGGCAGTACACGCGGCAGCGCCTTGCGGAACTAGGCCAATATCTGGGTAAACCGGAAGCCTTCACTGCCAGTCTGGACCAGGCGATGGCCACCGTCTTGCCCTCGGCGGAAAACGCAGACGCCTCCGCCGCCACGCATCCGCTGGTGCAACTGCGCGTCGCGGAATGGAGCGCGGTATCGGCCAGCGTAAAGGCGACAGAGAAGGAGTGGCTACCCAGGCTTGAGCTGTTCTCCGCAGCCAACGGCCGTGGTAGTGGAGCCCGCATCAACGGGACCTTCCGCGGTGGACTGGAAGGGCTCTACCCGGACATCGGCAACTGGGCCGCCGGCGTGGGCATCACCGTCAATCTTTTTGAACGCAAGCGGGCGCGTACACGCACTGAAGTTCTGAGTGCACACGTCGAGGCCGCCGCGTCGCGCCAAAGCGAGGCGGAGCTGCAGTTGCGAACGCTGGCGGAACAGGCCCGTTTGCAACTGGAGGCCGCAAGGGAGATCGTCACCAAGACGCCGATTGCGCTGGCGGCCACCAGAGAGCTGGAGGTCCAGAGTCAGGCGCGCTACCGTGCGGGGCTAGGGGACATCACCGAGATTGCTGATGCCCAGAGGGCACTGCGGCAAGCGGAAGTGGAGGACGCCGTTGCCCGTATCCACGTGTGGCGCGCTTCCTTCGCCGTAGCGGCTGCTGGAGGCAACCTGGTGGAATTCCTGGAGCGGCGTCGATGACCCCCCACCTAGCCAGCGCATCCACCTCCAACGCGATTCGTGTTTCCACTCAAGGAGCTTCCCAATGTGGCTGATTCACATGGCCATGCGGCGTCCCATCACCGTCCTGATGGCAATTTTTGGGGTGGCCCTTTGCTCCATCCTGGCGATCAATCGGATGAAGGTGGACATCTTCCCAGATCTGGGCGAGCCCGTCATCTACGTGGCACAGCCTTATGGAGGAATGGACCCCGCGCAGATGGAAGGCTATCTCGTGAACTACTACGAGTATCACTTCCTTTACATTCGTGGCATTGACTACGTGGAGTCCCGTTCCGTACAGGGCGCCGCCTTGATGAAGCTGCGCTTCCATGAGGGAACCGACATGGCGACGGCAATGTCAGAGACCGTTGCGCAGGTGAACCGCTCCCGCTCCTTCATGCCGCCCGGAACGGTGCCGCCCTTCGTCATGCGCTTCGATGCGGGAAGCGTTCCGGTGGGCTATCTGGTTTTTTCCAGTGAGACCCGGACGGTGGATGAGATCAGCGATCTTGCGCTGTTCCGTGTGCGTCCCATGTTTGCACGCTTGCCTGGAGTCTCGGCGCCGCCACCGTTTGGCGGAACCGCACGATCACTGGTGGTGCGGGTAGACCCAGAGCGCTTGCGCGCCCAGCAGTTGTCCCCGGACGATGTGGTGCAGGCCATCGCGCGAACGAACACCATCAGTCCCTCGGGCAATGTGCGCATCGGCGATGTGAACTACATCTCTCCGCTAAACGCATCTGTGAAGCAGGCCGTCGAATTGAACGATGTGCCACTGCGACAAGGCGTCGGCCCCACCGTATACCTACGCGATGTCGGCTATGCCGAGGACGCCGCGGACATCCTCACCAGTTACGCCCTGGTGAATGGCCAACGGGCGGTCTATATCGCGGCCACCAAACGCGCGGATGCCTCCACGCTGGATACCGTGCGTCGCATCCAGGCTGCGCTCCCCACGTTTCGCGCGGCTGTCCCGGAGGACATTCAGGTCTCGTTCGAATTCGACCAGAGCTTCTACGTCACCACGGCGCTTCGCTCTCTGGTGCGGGAAGGCCTGCTTGGCGCGCTACTCACGGGCTTGATGATCCTGATTGCGCTTCGCAGCCTGCGTAGCGCATTCATTGTCGTGATGACCATTCCCATCGCACTTCTGTCGGCGGTAGTCGCGTTGTGGGCCACGGGGCAGTCGCTGAACCTGATGACTTTGGGCGGACTCACATTGGCCATCGGCATCCTTGTCGATGAGTCCGTCATCGCCATCGAAAACATCCATACGCATCTAGGTGGAAACAAGACGGTAGGCCGCGCCGTACTTGAGGCCAGCCGGGAAGTGGTGGCGCCACGTCTGCTAGCGATGCTTTGCGTGGTTGCCGTGTTTGCTCCATCCTTCTTCATGGATGGGGTTGCCCGCGCGATGTTCGTCCCTCTGGCGCTTGCTGTCGCCTTCTCGATGATTGCCTCATACTTCCTTGCCAGCACCATGGTTCCCATCCTGGAAACCTGGCTGCATCGCAAGGGGGCATTCCCGGCGCAGGTGCGGGAAGACAAGTTCCTGAAGCGCATGCAGACTGCCTTTGGCGGCCTGACACAGGGCCTGTTGCGCATCCGCTATTTGGTGGCCCCTGTCTATGTGCTGGGCGCACTGGCCGCGGTTGCTCTGATTGGCGGTAGCTTAGGAACGGAAATCTTTCCTCGTGTGGATAACGGGTTGGTGCAGATGCGCGTGCGTGCTCCTGCGGGCACCCGCGTTGAGAAGACTGAGCTGGTCGTTCGGGACATCCTCAATGCCTGCGACCAGATTGCGGGGAAGGGAAACGTCGAGACCTCTATTGCGTTTGTTGGAGTGCAACCGTCCAGCTTCCCGGTGAACCTCATTTTCCTGTGGACCGGCGGCCCCCACGAAGCGGTCATCCGCATGAAGTTCCGCGAAGGGGCGGGAGTGCGGAGCGACGCATTTCAAGAGGCGTTGCGTGAGCAGGTGGCGCAAGTTGCCCCGGGCACTTCCATTAGCTTTGAGGCGGCGGATCTTGTCAGCCAGGTGATGAGCTTTGGCGCTCCCACCGCGATTGAGGTTGCGGTGAGTGGGCCGAGCCTTCCCGAAAGCCGCGGCTACGCTGAGCAGATTGCGTCTACGATTGCTGAGGTCCCGGGCGTGCGCGATGCGCAGCTTGGTGAGTTGTTGGAGTATCCCACTGTGCAGGTGAACGTGGATCGCGTGCGCGCCGCGCAGCTTGGCGTCACCGTGGATGCGGTTGGCAAAGCGCTGGCTCCAGTCACCTGGTCAAGCCGATTCACGACTCCGGTGTACTGGGCGGATCCCAAGTCGGGCATCGCCTACCAGGTGCAAGTGGAACTACCCCAGGCGCAGATTGACTCGCTACAGGCGGTGGAGCAAATTCCCGTGAAAGGGAGCAGCCATCATGGTGTGACGCTGCTGGGCGATGTGGCCAAGGTAAATCATGGTGAAACCATTGGCGAGTATCACCGCTTCAACATGCAACGCATGCTCACAGTCACCGCCAACGTGACGGGGGCGGATCTGGGTTCGACAGCCAAGCGCATTCAGGATGCTCTTACGAAGTTGCCCGAAGCTCCGCGCGGTGTGGTTGTCGCCATCCGTGGCCAGGTGGCGCCGATGAACCTGCTCGCGGACAGCTTGCAATTCGGATTGTTGCTGGCCATCATTGCGGTGTTCCTCTTGCTGGCTGCGTACTTTCAGTCGCTACGGGTGGCCTTCGTTGTCTTGATGGCGGTACCCGCCGTGCTTGCCGGCGTTGCCATCGCCCTCGCCGTGACCGGAACCACATTGAACGTACAGTCCTTCATGGGGGCCATCATGGCCATCGGCGTATCGGTGGCTGACTCCATTCTGCTGTGTACCTTCGCGGACCGATACCGAAGGGAAGGCATCCCGGTGACGGAAGCCGCGGCCCAAGGGGCGGTGACCCGCATGCGTCCCATCCTGATGACGACCATTGTCATGGTGGCGGGAATGATTCCCCTGGCCACTGGGAACGCCCAGACGGCTCCACTGGGGATCGCGGTTATCGGTGGGCTTGCCGCGTCAACGCTGGCCGCCCTGTTGATGATTCCCTCGGTCTACGCGATCGCTCTCGCGGGCGCATCCCGCTCCGCCACGACGATTGACCCGGATGACCCTGAGAGCGCCTACTATGATGGCGCGGTGATTGGATCCTAACCCATGGAGAGAACGTTTATGGTTGCATACGTATCCGCGCCCGGCACGCCGAATTGGCTGAGACCCATGGCCGCCGCGCTGCCGCCCATGATCCTGCTGGCGCTTCTCTGCGTGGGAGTGCTGCGCACGCATGCGCAGGAGATTTCTGCTGACCTGATTGCTGTGGAGCAGCGCGCCCCCGGCCGGAAGAACATGCTACCTGGAGAACTGCGCGCCTTCCAGCAAGTGGACGTATACGCACGCACAAACGGCTTCGTGCAAGAGGTGATGGTGGACAGGGGCAGCGTCGTACAGGCTGGTCAGATTCTGGCGCGGATGAGCGCCCCTGACCTGATCGCCCGGCGATTGGAGGCAGAGGCGCGCATCCCCGCGGCGGAGGCTCAGCGCGCCGAAGCGGAAGCGCGTTTGGCCGCGGCGCAAAGCACCTTCTCTCGATTGCAGGAAGCCGCCAAGACGCCGGGAGTTGTCGCTGAGAACGACGTCATCCTCGCCGGTAAAGCGGTGGATTCCACCCGTGCCCAGTCAGAGGCGATGGCCAAAGCCGTGGACGCCATGCGGGCCTCTGTGGAGGCCATCCGCGCCCTGGAAGAGTTCCTGTTGGTGAAGGCCCCGTTCGCCGGTGTGGTGACTGAGCGCATGGCCCATCCGGGTGCACTGGCCGGTCCCGAAGGGGCAGGCGGCGCCCCGCTGTTTCATCTTCGCGAGACCCATCGACTGCGGTTGGTTGCTGCTGTCCCCGAGGCGATGTTGCGAAGCGTGCGAACCGGCGCCAAGCTTTCCTTTACGGTTGCTTCCCACCCCGGTCAACACTTCACGGGAACGGTTGCGCGCCCAGCCTACGCAGTGGATCCCCAGACGCGCACGATGCCGGTGGAACTGGATGTTGCGAATGCTTCGCGACAACTGGCCCCGGGAATGTACGCTGAGGTGGAATGGCCGGTGGCGCGTGATGGCAACAGCCTGTTCGTGCCGCCCTCCGCGGTCAAGAGCACCACGCAATCCACCTTTGTTGTGCGCGTCGCCAATGGCAAGGCCGAATGGGTGCCTGTTAAGCGCGGCGCTCTGGACGGCGACATGCTGGAGGTGATGGGGAACCTCAGCCCGGGCGACATGGTCTTGAAGCGGGCCACGGATGAGGTGCGTCCGGGCACCCCGGTGAAGGCGCGCTAAAGGGCCCGGTTACTGGCTGGCCGCAACGTCCATCAGCACGTTGTAGATCATGCGGGTTCCTGACTCCAACGACTCCACGGGCACGCGTTCATCATTGCCATGCATCCGCATCAGGTCTGTGTCCGTGATGGGGTACGGATAAATCCCGTAAACGGGCACATCACGCACGCGCCACGCGATGCTGTCGGTGCCGGCATTGAACAGGTAAGGGGTGACTTCCGCTTCGGGATAGGTTTCCTTCGCGCGCTTCACCAGACTCTGATAGAGCGTAGTGTCCTCGCCGGATGGCCGCATGGACATCGTACGCTGCCGCCGCTGTTCCATTTCCTGCGGAGACAAATTCACGAAACCGGCGTAGCCCACCTCAATGCCTTCGCCAGCCACTACCTTGGCGATCTCCATGCGAAGTTCTTCCGGATCGGTTCCGGGGATCAAACGGAAGTTCACCGTTGCCGTCGCCGAACCCGGAATCACATTGCCGCGAAAGCCCGCGTTCAGAAAGACAGGCGCGATGGTATTGCGGATCAAGGCATGGAACAGCGGGCTATGCTTACCGATGGCCTCATCGGCGGCCGTAATCTTCACCGGATCGTTGCTGCTGGCGATGTTCTGGTAGTGTTCGCTCATGGGTGCGGGCGACACCTTGGCGAGAGTCGCGAAGAACTTGCGGGTACTGGGAATCAGAAAGGGCTTCGTCTGGTAATCCGCCAGCTTGGCCATGGCCTTTGACAAACGGAAGATGGCATTGTCCTCCAGGGGCATCGATGAGTGTGTGGAGGTTCCGCGTGCGGTAATCAGCAATGAGACTGAGGACTTGTCCGCCGTGGAGATACTGACGTAGTCCACGTTCCCTTCGTCATTCTTGAGAATCCAACCGCCCTCATTCAACGAGAACTCGCAATCGATCTTGTCCCAGTGATCTTGTGCCAGCCAGGTGGTGTTGTACTTCCCGCCTTCTTCATCGGCCTCCACCAGCAAGATGACATCGCGGTCCAGTGGCACCTGATTCTCTGCCAGCATCATGACGGCACGGGTGAACACTGCCACACCGCCCTTGAAGTCGATGGCTCCGCGACCATAGAGATAGCCATCCTTCACCGCACCGGCGAACGGATCGATGGTCCACTTCTCGCGCTCAACGCCCACCACATCCGCATGTGCCGCAAGCAGGACAGGGCGCTTCGTCCCGTTGCCCTTGAGGCGCGCGATCAAGTGGGCCTTGCCTTCCTCCGGGGTGGGTACGATGTCGATGTGGAAGCCCAGCGGGCGCAGCTTCGCGGCAAGCATCTCTGCCAGCGCGGCCTCCCTGCCCGGTGGGTTGGAGGTGTCCACAGCAATCACTTCCCGCAGCAACTGCGCGGTGGGAGGAAGTGGCGCGGTCTGCCCCACCAGCCAGCAGCAGCCAAGCGCCATCAGGCACACGATGCGTCTTGGCCTCCACGTACGAATGTTCATTGATGTCATCCTCTCCGTTGTACAGCGCCCCGGTTATGGCAACGTCACTTCCACAGGCTCACACGGCGCACTGGCGTTGTCGAGCATATCGACGGCAACAATCCGAAACCGCAACCGCCGACCGGCAGGGGCGGAACTGTCGCTGAAGGTGCTGCCGGTAACCAGACCGCCGACGGGCAGGAAGTCCCCGTCCTCCACCGAACGAAAGACGCGATAACCCGCAAAGTCAGGTTCCGCATTGCGTGTCCATGAGAGCTCGACGCTACTTGAGCCCGCGATGGCCGCAAGATCAACGGGGACTGCGGGCGGGAAGGTGTCCACAGGGATCAGGTTCACTGCCTGGCTGAAGGGGCTGAGAGCCAGACGATCGTCCCCATCGAAACGGGTGCGCAGTCGATAGGAATGGGGCTCGCCGAAGCGCGCATCCTGGTCGATGTAGGGGCTATCCGATGCTTCGCCCACCAAGCGGAAATCCGCCTCGGCCCCCTGCCGACGCCACACCTCCACCACCTTTCCACTCGGCGCCGCTTCAACGGTTGTCCAGGAGAGGCGCACTCCATCCGTGGTTGCCGCCAAGGAGACATCAACAAGCGGAAGCTGAGGGGGTTGCACCCGCAGGGCCACCGGCGCACTCCACGCGGAAAATCTTCCTTTGCGACCCGAAATACGAATGCGAAAGAGCACCCGTTTGTCAGCGAGTCCATCCACAGGGATGCGCGCCGACGCAGCGCCATCGTTCGGTTCGGCGGGGAAGCGCAAGGCCTCGCGTTCCCATGCTTGTTCATCCCAGGGCCGGTTGTCCCAGACGGCGCCGCGCAGGTCCACCTCCGGGATGCGTTCCAGCGCAAGGTCCTCCGTGCTGCGCGTGGGCAGCGTACATCGGGCCAGCACCAGCGCCCCTTCCTGCATGACGCTGAGATCTTCCACGGGCAAGGGGATGTACAGCGCGGGAGGCAGCGTGTCGCCAACATACCCACAGGAGAGCAGGCCCAGCAGGCACATGAATGCGGCCACGTACGGGAGTCGACGGCTCCCCGTGATGCTGTGTCCCTGGTTGCCATTGTGCATGCTGGTTTCCCGTCACCGCTTGCAAGGCTACAGGATATAGCGGCTCAGGTCCTCGTCCTTCACGATGCTTGCCAGCCGCTGGTGAATATACTCTGGCGTGACCTTGAAGACCTTGTCCTTCATATCTGGCGCGTCGAAGGAAACGTCCTCCAGCACCTTCTCCAGAATGGTATGCAGGCGCCGGGCGCCAATGTTTTCGGTGGTCTGATTCAGCTTCGTCGCGTAGCGGGCAATCTCCACCAGGGCCTCTTCAGTGAAGCTAAGCTGTACGCCTTCGGTATCCAACAAGGCCACGTATTGCTTGGTGAGCGCGTTCTTCGGTTCCTGCAGAATGCGAATGAAGTCGGCCTCGGTCAAGGACTGCAACTCCACGCGAATGGGGAAGCGACCCTGCAATTCCGGGATCAGGTCACTGGGCTTGGAAACGTGGAAGGCGCCCGCAGCGATGAACAGAACATGGTCAGTGCGCACGAAACCGTAGCGGGTGTTCACCGTGGTGCCTTCCACGATGGGAAGGATGTCCCGTTGTACGCCTTCACGGCTGACGTCCGGCCCGTGGCCCCCTTCTCTACCGGCGATCTTGTCCATCTCATCCAGGAAGATGATGCCGCTTCGTTCCACCCGCTCGATGGCCGTGCGCGTGACCTGATCCATGTCGATGAGCTTCTGCTCCTCTTCCTGCACCAGGTAGTCGAAGGCTTCCACGACGGGCATCTTCCGCTTCCGTGTGCGTTGTCCGAAGAGATTGGGAAGGAAGTCCTTCAGGTTGATGTCCATCTCTTCCACGCCCATGTTGGTGGCGATTTCGAAGGAGGCATTGCGGTCGCGCACATCCAGCTCAACCATCCGGTCATCCAGCTTGCCGGAGCGCAGCATCTGGCGCATCTTCTCTCGGGTTTGCGCGTAGCTCTCCACCTCCTCAGTAGGAGGCGGAACCAGAATGTCCAACAACCGCTCTTCGGCATTGGCCTCGGCGCGGTCCGCCACCTCCTCCAGTCGTTCCTCGCGCACCAGATCGATGGCAGTCTCCACCAAGTCGCGGACCATCGACTCCACGTCACGGCCCACATAGCCCACCTCAGTGAACTTGCTTGCCTCCACCTTCAGAAAGGGAGAGCTGGAGAGCTTGGCCAGGCGCCGTGCGATCTCGGTCTTGCCAACGCCGGTTGGTCCGATCATGAGGATGTTCTTGGGAATCACCTCATCAGCCATGTCCGCTTCCAGCCTTTGTCTGCGGATGCGATTGCGCAGCGCGATGGCGACGGCGCGCTTGGCGTCGTTCTGCCCGATGACGTACTTGTCCAGCTCCGCCACAATCTGGCGAGGAGTAAGCTCATCCAGCAACGGAGTGGAATCCGGCCCTTGTGGCGGCAGGTAGATGACCATGGCTATTCCAACTCCTCAAACACAATGTTGTGGTTGGTGTAAATGCAAATGTCGGCCGCAATGGTCATGGCGGTCTCGGCAATCTTGCGCGCGTCATAGCTGGTGTTCTCCAGCAGGGCGCGCGCGGCGGCAACGGCAAAGGGTCCGCCGCTGCCGATGGCGGCAACGCCTTTGTCGGGTTCAATCACATCACCCTGGCCACTCAACAGGAAGGTCTTGTCCTTGTCGGCCACCAGCAGCATGGCTTCCAGATGACGCAGCACCTTGTCGGTACGCCAGTCCTTCGTCAGTTCGACGGCGGCGCGGGCCAAGTTTCCGTTGTGCTGTTCCAGCTTGGTCTCAAATCGTGCAAAGAGGGAAAAGGCGTCGGCGGTGGAGCCTGCAAATCCAGAAACGATACGGTTGTTGTACAGACGACGCAACTTATTGGTTGAGGCCTTAATCACTTCATGGCCCAGAGTCACCTGGCCGTCGCCTGCCATCACCACTTTGTTGTCCTTGCGGACACACAGGATGGTGGTGGCCTTCATGGGTGGATATGTCACAGCCCCTATTCTCTCATACAGGGTCTGAATCACCCTGCGTCTACGGGGCCGTGGGCGCCCACCACAAGCGCTCGCGCGCGCTGTGAGACACTTTCCCTAGCGGGACACTCCCTCGCAGTTATTCGCCATGCGTCTCCACACACGTCGTCGCTTCCTTGCCACTGCTGCCGCGCTTCCCCATGTGCTTGGGGCTCAGGAAAACGTGCGTGGAGCGGACGAAACGCAGTCCACTCGCAGCCTCACCATCCTGCACACCAACGACATTCACGCGCAGTTTCTGCCCCGTAGTGACGGCAGTGGAGGCCTGGCCTATCTGGCTTCGGCCATCCAACAGGAACGGGCGAAGTCCCCGCACACGCTGTACCTGGATGCCGGTGACTTTGTGCAGGGAACTGCGGTGAGCACACTCTACGAAGGCGTGCCTGTGTATGAGGTGATGAACCTGTTGCAACCGGATGCCGTGGCCATGGGCAACCACGAATTCGACTACGGTTGGCGGCGAGTCTATGACTTCCTCACGTATGCACGCTATCCGCTGTTCTGCGCGAATCTCGT
>JALOKO010000405.1 GCA_025456495.1 Bryobacterales bacterium
GAGATGGATGACGCCGTCATGCAGTACCTCAAGCGCAAGTACAACCTTCTGGTAGGTGAGCGCACGGCGGAGCAGATCAAAATGGAGCTGGGCAGCGCCTATCCACTGGACAAGCCGCTGACGATGGAGATCAAGGGCCGCAATCTCATTGAAGGCGTCCCGAAGACCATCACCATCAACGACACAGAGATCCGCGAGGCCCTCAGCGAGTGCATCGACACCATCATGAACGCCATCCGCGTCGCGTTGGAGCGCACTCCGCCGGAATTGAGCGCGGACATCAGCGACCGGGGCATCGTACTCGCCGGGGGTGGCGCGCGCATCAAAAATCTAGACCGGCGCATCCGTGAAGAAACGGGCTTGCCGGTGTCGGTGGCCGACGATCCCCTGGCATCGGTTGTCCTTGGCACGGGGCGGATGTTGACTGACTTTAAGCTCCTGCGCCGGGTTGCAATTGAGTAGACGGCAATTCGAGTAGACAACAATTGCGTCGGCGTCCATGTGAGTAGACTGCCGATCAACCACCAAATAGACGGCGCATCGGACAGTGACTCAGCCGCCGTCGTTACGAGTTCCGGTTCCATTCGGAACCATGGGAAGCCGGTAATAGTTCCGCGCCTTTGCGCACCACGACCTGGGAATGGAAACGTTGCTTACACGCTATCGCGGCCTGCTGGTGCTGGTGGCTATCCTGGCGCTCCAGTTGGTGATGCTGGGCCTGCAGGTGCGCAACCAGAGCGAGGTTCGCTTGCTGCGCGTGTGGGCCGTCACCGCCGTAACCCCGTTTGCCACCATCCTGGAGGGAATCCGCGCGGGCGTGGGCGATACCGTCGCCAGTTACGTGGATCTGCGGGGCGCGCGCACTGAGAATACCGCGCTGCGCAAGCAGCTTGGCGATCTCCGCCGCCAGAATGACTTCCTGCGAGCGGAATTGGAAACCGCCCAGCGCGCCGATGCCCTGCTGGAGTTCCGACAGCGCATCCTCTCTCGCACCGTCGCTGCCCGCGTGATTGGCGCCAATGCAGCACCCTCTTCGCGCGTCATGTTCATTGATCGCGGCGCCTCCGACGGCCTGATGACCGGCATGGCGGTGGTGACCGCGCAGGGAGTCGTCGGCCGGGTGTTGGACGTTTACCGCAACACCGCGCAGGTGATGCTGATTACTGATCCCTCCTTCGCCATGGGTGTCGTCAGCCAGAAGGGACGGGTGGTGGGGACGCTGAAGGGTTTGGGCCAGCGCCGCGCCGCTGTGGACTACGTGGAGAACCACCTGATCGTGGAAAAGGGCGAGTGGTTCTACAGTTCCGGCGACGACCGCATGTTCCCCCGCGGTCTACCCGTCGGCCCCGCCTCTGAGGTCACCGAAGGCGGCGGCTTCAAGGAAATTCTGGTGGAGCCCGCCGGCATGCTGCAGGGTGTGGATGAGGTGTTGATTGTGCTGGAGGCCATGCATCAGGCCGTTCCCGAGGTGGAAAGCGCCGTCCCCACCTTGCTGGCGCCGCCCCGTCAACCTGAGCAGGAAGCCTCTCCCGAAGTGAGTATGTTTGAGACCGCCGCGCCCCACGCCATGGACGAGGATACGGCGGCGTCCCCAGACGCCTCATCCCCTGCCGCGCCCGCCGCCAAACGGCCACCCGCCACCGATGCGGACCGGTTGCTCGAGCGCTATCGCCGCATCGGCGCCAGCCAGGGCCACGTCTATGGCACGGGCCTTCCCGGTTCCACTCCCCCAGACTTCAACCGCCCGCCTACGGCTCCCGCTGCTGCCGCCGACGCCCAGCCCTCCACGCAGCAGCCCTCCACGCAGCAGCCCGCCACGCAGCAGCCCGCCGCTAACGAGGCCCAACCCCAGGACTCCCGGCCAGCCGGCGCTGCGGCACGCCCCAATCCCGCGGAGGCGCCATGAGAGTGGAAACCGGCCGCATCCTCATCGACACTGCCCGCGAACGGCAACTGATTCGTTTCCCCTGGTGGGTGCTGTTGCTGGCGCCCCTGCTGGCGTTGCTGTTCCAGGTGTATGTTCCGGTCATTTTCCGCTTCCTGAACTTCCTTGAGATTCCCTTGCTGTTGGCCATTTACTTCCCGCTGATGTGGCGCCGCCAGATCCCCGGAACCCTGTTCGGTTGCGCCATCGGCCTCTTCCAGGACACCCTCTCCCATCACCCCATCGGCATGTTTGGGGTGGCCAAGACGCTGGTGGGCTACTTCGCCGCCTCCGTGGGCATGCGTTTCGACGTCGACCACTGGATGGTTCGTTTCTTCCTGGTCTTGTTCTTCTTCCCCTTTCACCGGGTGTTTTATTGGATTCTCTCTAACTCCGTGCTGAATATCCCCCTGGAACTCGACCCCGGCCGCATGTTGATTTCCGCGATATTGAACGCGGTGGTGTCGGTATTCTTGTTTAACATATTAGATAGGAGCAGGGACTCGGTGTAGCCCGGCCTCGGCCGCGCACCTCGGGGGTTGCCGCGATGGATCCCATTGAACGCAATATCGGCAAAGTCTTCGGGGCAGGCGACCTCATGCGCACCAATGCCGCGCGTGGCGCTGGCGCTCGCATGGTCATCGTCCAGGTGCTGGTGTTCACCGTCTTCCTCTTTCTCATCCAGGGCTTCTGGAAGCTGCAGGTGATGGAGGCCGATGTCTATGCCGCCCGCGCGAATGAGAATCACATCAAAAGCCTTCCCATCCTTGCGCCGCGCGGAAACATCCTTGACCGTGACCGTCGCATCATCGTCGACAATCGCTCCAGCTTCAATGTCATCCTGTCGCGCATCGGCCTCAACGAAGCCGCTCTCAGCCCGATTGCCGATGGCCTGGGCGTAGATGCGGGCGAACTGCAGGCGCGCCTCAATCGCTTCCGCAATCGCGCCCGCTACGAGCCCATCATCGTCAAGGAAGGCATCAGCTCCGGCGAAGTGGCGTTTGTGGAGGCTCATCGCACCATGCCCGGCTTTCCTGACATGGAGCTCATCCGGGAACAGCGTCGCCTCTACCCCGCCAACGGCATCGCGGCCCACCTTGTTGGCTATGTCGGCGAAGTAAGTGAGCGGGAACTCGACACCATGGAGTACGCCCGCTACAACGAGGGCGATGTCATTGGAAAGTTCGGCGTGGAGCGCAGCTACAACCCCATCCTGATGGGCGAGGATGGCAAGCGCGAAGTGGTGGTGGATAACCGCGGAAATCATCGCTATAACATCGGGGCCAAGCCGGCAAGGGCAGGGAAAGATCTGGTGCTCACCATTGACCTTGACCTGCAGGTGGTGGCGGAACTCGCCATGGAGGGCCGTCGTGGCGCAGTGGTGGCCTTGGACCCTCGCAACGGGGAAGTGCTGGCAATGGTCAGTCGGCCCACCTTTGATGCGAACCGGATGAGCGGTCGAATCCGTGCCGAGGACTGGCGCGGCATCATCAACGATCCCTTCAACCCCCTCATGAACCGTGCCATCCAGGCGCAACTGGCGCCCGGATCCACCTTCAAGCCCATCGTCGCCATGGCGGCTTTGGAAGAGGGGTTGGTCGATGAGGATTTCCGGGTGAGTTGCAGTGGCGGCGCCAGCTACTTTGGACGCTATTTCAAGTGCCACAAGCGTGGCGGCCATGGTTCCGTGAATCTGCGAACCGCATTGGCGCAGTCCTGCGACGTCTATTTCTACACCATCGGCAACATGCTGGGGATTGACAAGATCGCCCAATACAGTCGCCTGGCCGGCTTCGGCACCAGAACCGGCATTGACCTTCCGCACGAAACGGTGGGCACTGTGCCGGACACCCGCTGGAAGATGGAGGTCTTCGGGCAGAAGTGGTACGCCGGTGAGACGATTTCGGTCTCCATCGGCCAGGGCGCCCTGACGGTGACGCCTCTGCAGTTGGCCTCCGCCATTGGCGGGCTGGCCGTAGGCGGACAGTGGCACGCGCCGCACGTCGTGAAATCCAAAACCGGCCAGCAACAGCCGCGCACCGCGAACTGGAACCAGGAACACGTGCGCCAGGTCGTGGGCGGCATGTACGCGGTGGTGAATGAGGGCGGTACCGGAGGCCGTGCGCGCATCCCTGGGATTTCCGTCTGCGGAAAGACAGGCACTTCGCAGTTGATCTCCAATGAAGCCCTGGCCAAGGTGGCGAACAAGGACGACTTCAAGGACAATGGCTGGTACGTGGCGTTTGCGCCGTGTGAAGATCCTGAGATTTCAGTGGCCGTACTCTGGGAGGGC
>JALOKO010000406.1 GCA_025456495.1 Bryobacterales bacterium
ACGGCCAGTATCTGCTGCGCATCGCCGAGGAGGCCCAGCGCGGAGTGGTGCTGCCAGTGGCCTCGTCCGCCGATTAGTCCCACTGACTTGTAGCAATTTGCGTGATGCAGCCATCTAACAGCCAGAACCACGATTCCGGCCGACGACCACCCACTCACCCATGACCATCAATGGACGCAACCTCTTTCTGAAGGGGATCTTTCCCGCCCTCGCCCTCATCCTGCTGGCCTACGCCGTGATGAAGTTTACGGTGCAGCCTTCCGACACAGACCCCGTGAAGATTGACCCGGCCCTGGCCGTGTTGGTGCCGCCTGAGACGCAGATGTTGGTGGGGATCCGCGCCAAGGAGATCACCAAGACTCCGGTGTACGAACTGCTGCGCGAGGAGCGTCTGCTGGAACCTTTGGAGAGCTTTGTTGAACGCACCGGCATCACCCCGGAAAAGCAGCTCTACGAGTTGCTGATCACCTTTGACGGCGAAGAAAGCCTGATTCTGGCCCGTGCGAAGTTCCACGAGGAAAGCGCCCTGGAACCGGACATCAAAGGCCCCGGAATGGCGCGCTTTGACCATGGCGGACGGATGTTCATCGGCAACCCGCAGTATGCGATCGCCTTCGTGAATGCCACTACCGCCATCATGGGGAATACCCCCTATTTGCGGCGCACAGTGGACCGTTTGAATGCTGGGCAACTCGGCATGCCGGAGGAATTCCGTCAGCGGCAGCAGGATATCCCGCGGACCCATTACCTGTGGATGATCACGCGCGGACTCACCCCGGAAATGCGCGGCTACATTCCGCAGGAAGGCAACGCGGCCAACCTCAGCCGGCTGTTGGACGGGATGCAATCCTCGCACGTCATGGTAGACCTGCGGGGGGATGTCTCAATCAGCGCGAGCGCCGCCATGCAAACGCAGCAGGCCGCCGAACAAATTGTGTCCGCACTGCGCGGTCTGGCTGGGCTTGCGCGCCTCACCACCCCCAAAGATCAACTGGATTTGCTGACGGTGTATGACAGCCTGCAGGCTGAAGCAACCGGCACTCGCGTGGATGCCTCCCTGCGCATCCAGCAATCGCAGTTGCCTGTCCTGTTGGATCTCCTGCGCTAGTTCTCCTCGCCTGCGTCGCCGCCTGTGCGGAAACACCGCCTGGCCGCGTAGCGTGGCGATGTTCCACAGCTAAAAGAAGAACCGGATGCGGATACCCGCCGTGCGCGGCTGTACCACGCGCGTGCCCACGAACACGCTTTGGAAGTTGTAAAGCGCCGTCTGGTTGGTGAGGTTGGAGATCTGGCCAGATACCTCCCAGGCCTTGCGATCGCCCCGATACCGCTCGTAACCCACCACAACATCCGTGAGCGTACGCGGCGTCACGCGCGCCGGGGTCTGGTTTAGCTTTACGTAGGGCAGCAGGTCGAAGAAGTCCGGGTCAGCCGCTACCTCCGCCGGGTTGGAAGGATTCGCCACCAGGCCGTAGTCGTGTCGCACGGAAAGCGTGCTGAACCAGCCACGCCGCGAGTTCCACGTCAGCAGTCCGGCAATCGACAGGGGCTGGTCGTGGTCAATCACAAACGGACCTTCCGAGAGCAGATCAATGGCGTCAGCACCCAGAAACAGCCCTCCGGTGAATGGCGGCGTGGAGATGGCCCGCGCATGCGTCACCGACACGCTGCCCGAAAAGCCTCGCACCGGAGCCAGATTCAGGCGGCCCTCCACGCCGTTAATGCGGATGCTTTGCAGCGTGATGGGAAAGATGATGCCGGTATCCAGGAAGTTGTCGTTGTCCTGCTGATCACGGGCGCGCTTGTGGTAGTAGCTGGCGTTCAGGCTCATCCGGCTCCCCAGCCCCTGCTGCAGCCCCACCTCAAAGAAGTCAACACGCTCCGGCTGAATGGCCACGACAGCCGAACCCAGTTCCTGCGCGATCACCGGAGGCGCAATTGCCGCCGCTTCCGGGCTGGAACTCAGCAGCAGATTTTCATTCGGCGGCGTCTGGTAAAGCCGGTTGTAGGAGGCGCGGAACACCGTGTTGGTGGGCTTCAGGTGATAGCTAACGCCCACCCGCGGTTGCCATTGCTGCCCATTCACGATGAAGCGGTAGCTGTCATAGCGCAGGCCCAGCGAGACCTGAAAATCCCCCAGGCGGATGTTGTCTTGAAAGAAGCCCGAGTACAGTCCGCCGGTCTGCTTGCCCACGAACTGGAAGGGGCGCCCGCCGCGGCTGAGATCGTGTGGCAGCAGATTCGGGTTGAAGGAATCGCTTTCCGGATCGTTGAAATCCGGGTTGGTGATGCCAAAGTTGAAGAACTCGCTCACCGGGAACACCTGGATATCGGCACCCATCCGCAGCTGATGGCGCCCGCGAATCATGTTCAGCCGACTGCCGCTGGTGAAAGTGGAGAGGTGCCGTGATTGCGAGGCCGTCACCGGCGTATCGTTGGGACTGGAAAACAACTGCGCTTGCGTGGTGCGATAGCTGGCGGTGGTGTCGAAAGTGGTTTGCGCATCCATGGTGCGCACCCAGGCCAAGCTGCCCGAGGCGTCGCCCAGATACTGTCGCTGGCTCATGCCCGCCGCATGCTGGCTGCGCAGGTTCGCCAACTGAAAGCTGGAGCGCCCCGCCATCCCATTCAGCCGCAGCACATCCCGCTCAGTGGGTGACCAATCCAGCCGGAAGAAGCCACGCTGGTTGTTGCCGCCGTTGTTGAGATTGTCCAGCGATACCGAATCCAAATAGCGGTTGGACTTCATGGTGTTTACGGTGGCGGAGTATCCAAATTTGCCCGTCTCGCCAGCCACGGAGGTCACCTGGCTGAGCATGTCGAATTGCGCGGCTGCCAGGGTAGTATTCCCCATGAACTTCCTGCCGCCACCCAACCCACTCTTGGTGGTGATGTTGGCGACAGCGGCCACCTTGTTGCCGTACTCGGCGGGGATATTGCCCGTGAAGAGTTCCACCGTCTGGACGATGTTGGGGTCCACCGCGTTGGCAAAGGCGCCGGTCAACTGGTCACTGATGGGCATGCCGTCGATCACGAAGGTCATCTGGTTGTGGGCGCCACGGGGGTGAATGGCGCCGTTGGCGTTCACGGCGAAGCCCGGGAAATTCGCCACCACGGCCTCCAGTCCCCGGTTGCCCACCTGGACGGGCAGCCGTTCGATGTCGCTCTGGTTCATTTGCACGTGGGTGCCGGTTTCTTCCGGATCCACCAGAATGGCTGTTCGCTCTGAGACGGTCACGGTTTCGCTTACGCCGCCCAGCTTCAGTTGGATGTCCAGCACACTGCGGATATTCGAGCGCAGGCTCAATTGAGTGCGGTAGGTCTGGAAGCCAGAAACGGCGACGCTGATGTCGTAGGAATGGTAGGGGATATTGGTGACGACGAAGCTGCCGTCGTCCTGGGTGGTGACCGCGGCACGGTAGCGTGTGAACTCGTTCTCAACCACCACGGTGGCCCCGGGAACTACGTTGCCGCCGGGGTCGGAGACGGTCCCGGTAAGTGTGGCCGTGTTCTGTGCCCAGCAGGGCAGGGCGATCAGCGCAGCAAAGGCGATCAAGAGGGACAGGTGGCGCAAGCGGATTCTCCTCGTTTGGTTTGTAGATCCTTCGGTTGGAAAGAGGGAGCATCGGGAAGCCCGTGGAAGGGGTTCCTGTAAGGACGGTTAGGCCAGGGTAGGTGGACCGCGGAGCAGCAGGGAGGAGGGCTTTTCGGTCGAACGGAAGATGGGGAACGTGGGTGGTTCTCGCCACGCAAGCGGGGAAAGCGCCGTGGCTGGCACGCCCGCGTGGCACTCAGCCTGAACCACGAACTCAATGCCATTCAGGCTGCAACTGCCATCGGCGCTATGCTGATGCAGCGGGGAAAACAACGCAATGGCCAGGAAGCCCAGCACCGCAACCAGCAGCAGCGCCAGACAAGAGCGTCCCGAAAATGGAGATTGCGCACGCATTCCCAACTCTCCATAGGATAGCCAATCCAACTAAGGGATTCACCGAATACCGGGCGGAGACGGAAACATCCTTTGGTACTTGTGGCGTTGCCCGCAGGCGGGAACAACCGATTTTTGGCGATTTAACGCGCTGAAATGACACTGTTTTCCGCTATTCTACTAGTAGGCCTATACTGAGAATGCGGACCTTCTTTGTTGCGGAAGGCGCCGCCTCTGGGACCATCAGCGGCGTCGTCCGCCTTGTCATCACCATATGAGCAGCCTCTA